>JABMQF010000099.1 GCA_013203345.1 Candidatus Woesearchaeota archaeon | reverse complement strand
TTTGCTTGAAACCCTGTCAAATCTTTGATTTGGCAATGTTGGAGTTTTGACAAAGTTATTTTTTGTGCGCTGAGTTCTTGGTTGGTTTGTTGTGTTCTTGGTTTGGTTGTTGACTTCCTGGTTTTGGTTTCAAAGCCTTCCGTTATTTATGTAGTCTTCAATCTCGTTATTGCTGAGTTCAGCACCGCCAGGATGGAGTGTTTCTTTCTTTCTTGGTTTTACAAACCGTTTATGAAATTCTAGCTTCTTCCTAATAAGGTAATAACCAAAACCTATGCCCGTCGCTAGACCGAAAAGATGCGCACTGTTAGCAATGCCTGCCATACCTATACCGAAAAGTCCCATCAGATCCATCATTGCGAAGATAATACCTGCAGTCCTCATAGACATGGGTATGAAAAACATGAAAAGAATCCTTAAATTTGGAAGGAGCATTATCGTAACACCTAGTATACCCATCATACCTCCACTTGCTCCAAGAGCGGCACCGCCAGTGCCCAGTATAAATTCCTGGAACAGGACAAAACCAATCCCTGCCAGAATGCCTGATAGGAAATATACAAACAGGAACCTTTTAGATCCTATCTTCTGCTCAATGAGGGTTCCGAAAAGAAGCAGTGCGTACATGTTGAATATCAAGTGACTTGGAGATCCATGAAGGAACATTGATGTGATTAATATCCAAGGTCTTGCAATGATGTCTCCAGAGACTAACATAAACATTGATGTGAATCCATCAACTATGTTCTGTATCACAAAAGCCACTATATTCAATACAATCAATACAACAGCTATATTTTTGAATCTTAATTCCATAATAATATTGAATAATCATTAATTTTTAAAGTATTTGTTTTTATAGTTTTTATTAGTCATTATTCGAGCACAGTAAAACCTTAAATAATCCCTACATCCTGGCCAAGTGATGATTAAAAAAGAGACAAAGTACATAATAGTAACAGGGGGTGTCTTGTCTGGCCTTGGCAAAGGTATAGCTGCTGCAAGCACAGGACATCTTCTATCATCTAGGCTCAAAATCGTACCTATGAAACTAGACGGGTATCTGAACACGGATCCTGGCACAATGAACCCAATAGAGCACGGAGAGGTGTTTGTACTCGACGATGGAGGGGAAGTGGATATGGACTTCGGTCATTATGAGCGCTTCCTAGGTGTAAGGTGCAAGTTTGACTGGAACATAACAATGGGTAAGGTTTTTGCAGAGATACGCAAGAAAGAGAGAAGAGGAGACTACCTTGGCAAGACTGTCCAGTACATACCTCATGTGGTTGATTTGATTAAGAGCAAATTCTATGAGGTTGCAAAGAAGGAAGATGCAGATATAATGCTCATAGAGGTTGGTGGAACAATAGGAGATATTGAGAACGAGCTTTACATCGAAGCGGTAAGACAGCTAAAAACAGAAGTCGGAGATAAAAACATATTATTCATGCACCTCACATATGTTCCAGTTCCATCAGGCGTCAATGAGCAGAAGTCAAAACCAACACAACAGACAGTGAATCTTCTGAGGCAGAGAGGAATACAGCCAGATATCCTTATAGCCCGCTGCTCAGAATATCTTGATGATTCTATCAGAAAGAAGATATCAGTATTCTGTGGCGTTGAAGAAGAAGCAGTAATAACAGGAGTTGACGTTGACGATGTGTACAAGATACCTCTTATATTTGAGAAACAGGGCCTAGCAGAGCTAATCCACAAGAAGCTTGGAATATATTCTCCTCCTGATCTGAGACTATGGGAGACACTGCTACATAACCTTGAAAATCTTGAAAAAGACGTGACAATAGCCATATGCGGCAAGTACACCAAACTAGAGGATAGCTATGCAAGCATAATAGAATCGCTCATGCACTGCTCAGCACACACAAAACATAAAATCAATATTGTTTGGGTAGAGACAACAGATGTAGAAGAAGGAAATCAGAGTATCAAGAAGAAGCTGGAGGGTGTGGATGGTATCATTGTTCCAGGCGGATTCGGATCAAGAGGCACAGAAGGCAAGATAGAGATGATAAAGTATGTTCGGGAGAACAACATACCATTCCTTGGTATCTGCTTGGGCCTTCAGCTCGCAGTTGTTGAGTATGCTCGAAATGTTTGCGAAATGGAAGGTGCAAACTCCACAGAGATAGATCCTACTGTATTATATCCTGTCATTGACATCCTGCCTGAGCAGAGAGAGATAGAAGATAAAGGAGGTACAATGAGGCTCGGGGCGTATAAAGCAGTTCTCAAGGCAGGAACACTCGCATATGATATATATAATAGTGAAATAGTCTGGGAGAGGCATAGACACAGATATGAGGTAAACCCAGAATACCACAGTAAACTAATAGCTAAAGGACTTATCATATCAGGCAGGTCAGAGGATGGTAAACTTGCCGAATTCATAGAAGTGAAAGATCATCCTTATTTTATAGCAACTCAAGCACACCCTGAACTTAAATCAAGGTTACAGGAGCCTGCTCCATTGTTCTTCGGGCTTGTGAAGGCCGCAATACAGTTTAAAGCATCTAAAGAGGAACAATAAACCGTATGCGCAAAAATTTCACAAAATTTTTGGCATCCTAAAAATCCGCTTTCAAAAGAAATTACCTGGTCAAAATCCGCCCTTTAGGGCTGAGTAGGGCAATTTCTGCGGATTTTTATGATATTCATTTGATTGGCGTTTTAATGGCACATATAATTTGTATACTTAGAAAAATTTATTAACAACCCCTTTCTCCATCGTGTTATGTCTAGACGTGAAAGAAAGGTTCTTCGAAGAAAAGGGAAAAAGTACAAATCAGATACACAATCTGATGATATTCAAGATGTTAAACCTCGTCAAGAAAGGCGTAAACAGAACAAGTTCCTTGATTTCTACGAAAAAAATTACAAGAAGAGTATGTGGATAACAGTTGTTATGCTCTTAATTTCTATCATTATAATAATAGGTAACACAGTTATAACTGGCGAGTTCATTCCAAGAGGTGTTTCACTCAAAGGCGGCGTTACCATAACAGTTCCATCAGATGATTTAGTAGACATAGATGAATTACAATCATATCTAAGATCTCAATTCACTCAGTCAAGCATACATGTCAGATCAATGACTAGTGCGGGAGAGAAAATAGGGTTTATAGTAGATGCTTCAGATGTGGATTCTGAAGAATTGCTTGATAGTATAAGAGATCGCACAGGTGGGTTTGAGAAATTCAGCATGGAGACAATGGGATCTGCTCTCGGAGAAGCATTCTTCAAACAGATACTTCTCGCAATACTAATTGCTTTTGCTCTTATGTCACTTGTTGTTTTCTTTGCATTTAAGACGTTTGTACCATCTGCAGCAGTGATACTATCAGCAGTATCAGATATAATAATGACTATAGCAGTCATAGACTTACTCCAGATAAGGATAGAGACAGCAGGTATTGCTGCACTTCTCATGCTTATAGGGTATTCAGTGGATACAGATATTCTTCTTACTACAAGGGTTGTAAAGCGAACAGAAGGAGCTGTTTTTGATAGGGTAGTTGGAGCAATGAAGACTGGAATGACTATGACTGTCACATCACTTGCAGCAGTAACTGTGGCTCTTGTGTTTACTCAGTCTGAGACACTTAAACAGATAATGCTTATACTTTTCATAGGATTAATCTTTGATATGCTAAACACCTGGATACAGAACGCAGGTATACTCAGGTGGTATATGGAAGGAAAATCCATGAAGAAAGCACAGGCAACACTTGCAGAATATAATATTCCAACAAATGAAGGTGTTAGTCAAGAAAAATCAGTGACACAGCATAATAACACTCCTAAAACCCATCATAAAACTCATCATAAAGTTCCTCCTAAAACTTATGAGACTGAACAGACTGGTGAAGACAAAAAATCTCCAGGTGAATGATAATATGAATTCAAAGACTAAACAGATATTGAAGAGCGTAAGGATAATAATCCTTGCCATATTTGTAGTCTTATCTTTTGTTGCAATACGTCCAGACCCATGGTCAGATGGTGTTGCTATAAGAAGTGTATCAAAGAACAGTTCAGCAAATGCTGCAGGCATAGAAAGTCCTTCACCCTCTGCAACACCCATGTCAAGAGAACGGGTGACTCTTTTTAACAATCAACCAGTATCTGATGTAAAGACGTACAATGAGATTTTATCAGAACTTGGTCCTAATAGGACAGTGCAGCTAAAGACAACAAAAGGATTCTACCAGCTTGTAACACAACCATTGATAGAGACAATATATCTTGATGAGTATGAGAATCGGACATTCGAGGAGATAGTTTCGGTAAACAAGACTTTCAAGCATAAGAATGGTTCAATAGTGATCAAGCAGGTGAATGAGACAGTAAATCGCACAGAGACAGTTCAGAAGACCATAAAAAATGTCATAGGTACAGAAGATATCGGACTTAATGTATATGAAGCTCCTACAACAAATGTGAGAAAAGGCCTTGATCTTCAGGGAGGTACAAGAGTACTTCTCCAACCAGAGAAAAAAATATCTGGCGAAGACATGGAGGTTGTAATATCAAATCTTAAAGAAAGGCTTAATGTTTTCGGACTTAGTGATGTAGTAGTAAGATCAGCATCAGATCTTGAAGGCAGTCAATATATCCTTGTAGAGATTGCGGGAGCAAACCAGGAAGAAGTCAGAGACTTAATATCCAAACAAGGCAAGTTCGAGGCAAACGTAGGAAATATCACAGTCTTTAGAGGTGGTAATGATGTCACTTATGTATGTAGGACAGCAGATTGTTCTGGCATAGATCCTCAGAGAGGTTGTTCACAGATAGATCAGGGACAATGGCTATGCTCTTTCCGATTCTCAATATCATTATCACCAGACGCTGCACAAACACAGGCAGATGCGAGTCGTGATCTTGAAGTTGTCATAGATGACAATGGACAAGAGTATCTTAGTGAAAAATTATACTTATATCTTGATGATTCTCTTGTAGATGAGCTAAACATTGGTTCAGAACTTAGAGGTAAAGCGGCAACAGAAATTAGCATATCCGGTAGCGGAGTAGGCACGAGCCAGCAGGAAGCTGTCGTTGATGCGCTCAAGAACATGAAGAGACTGCAGACCATCCTAATAACTGGTAGTCTGCCTGTCAAGCTTGAAGTTCAGAAGACAGACGCAATATCGCCTATACTTGGAGAAGACTTTGTCAAGAATGCATTTTTCATGGCTATCGCAGCATTACTTGCTGTGTCGTTTGTGGTGTTCATAATATATCGGAAGATAAAAATCGTAATACCTATGATCTGCACAATGGTGTCAGAAGTTGTAATAATATTCGGCTTTGCATCACTCATACAGTGGAACATAGACATGGCAGCAATTGCAGGAATAATAGTCGCTGTAGGTACTGGAATAGATGATCAGATAATTATAGTTGACGAGACTTTGCGTGGAGAGGCGCAAAAGTACGGATGGAAAGAAAGGATTAAAAGAGCTTTTTTCATAATAATGGTAGCATATGTCACAGGTGTGGCAGCGATGGTGCCACTTCTTTTCGCAGGAGCAGGACTTCTCAAAGGATTCGCACTAACAACAATCTTGGGAATTTCTATTGGTGTGTTTGTGACGAGGCCAGCTTTTGCGGCAGTTGTTGAGGTACTGTTGAAGAAGTGAATTGAATATTTTCACGGGTTATGTGCGCTGGTAAAGACAAAATGACTGAAATTATTAAGGAGATGAAGGGGCATAGTTCTGATGATTATACTGGTCATCAGGAAGAAAAAAATAAGAATGGTTCAGCGCAGTCTCTCATTGATTCAGATGAATTCTTAGTGCTTGAGGATATTGTGTGCTATGGCAGCGATGGAAAACCTTTTGAGCAATATGACCGGATTGAACTTGCTAAGGATGTTGTGAGAAGTGCTGATAAGTTTTATGATAATGCCAAGACTGTGAATAGGCACGTCAGATTCACGCCTTACGAGGCGATATCCCATTTTGAGAAACAGAAGAAGGGTTTGTTCCTTCCGAGTTTTGCCCTGCAGTGCGTTGTGCTCGTGAGACTTTATGAGAACAGGAACGACCATGAGGTCGAGAGGGTCTTGATGCAGTATAAGGACTATGGTGCTGAGTATGGATGGCATAATAATAATACTGTTGTTAATGGGGAACAGGGTATGATAATACACTACCCTTGTGATAGTGATTTTCTGTCGCAGGGAGGGGATGATAGAGTCAACGAAGAGAGAAAGAGGATTCAGAGTTCTTTCCCGAGGAGTATGGATTGTAACCGTTCAAATTTTGAGGATGCTTTAGAAGACTCTGTTAAACTGAACTATATGAAGGAACTCACAGGGCTGAAAAACCCGCAGGTACTGATAGACATCGCAAGTTATTATGGCATGACTTCTATGTTGTGGCCAGCAGACAACAGCATCTGTTCGGTATGTCTGGGTGGCAGCCACAGTTTCTTCAATATTAATGTCAGCGCCGGCCGCGACAATTACTACGCCGCGCGTGGTGTACGCGTGCCAGGGAAATAGAGTTTGTATATGAACTGAATATTTTCTGTTTTTTCTTTGGAATATTTTATAAATCTGTCCAGCATTTTAATTAGGATGGAAAAAGAGAAAGCATTGGTAGTTTTTCAGGGCAAGAAAATCAGAAGAACCTGGTTCAATGATGAATGGTGGTTCTCAGTAGTTGATATTGTAGAGGCTTTGACAGACAGCACTGATCCTAAGCAGTATATCAAGAAGATGAGAAGCCGTGATTCTCTCCTTGGTGCGAAGTGGGGTACAATTTGTACCCCCCTTGAACTCACCGCTCCTGATGGGAATAAAAGGGAGACTAATTGTGTTAATACAGAAGGTGCGTTCAGGATAATACAGTCCATACCTTCTCCAAAAGCAGAGCCCTTCAAGCTTTGGCTGGCTCAGGTAGGCTATGATAGGGTTAAAGAAATTGATGACCCTGAACTTGCTCAGAAGCGTATGAAGGCCTTATATGAAGCAAAGGGTTATTCTGATGATTGGATAGAGAAGAGGGTCAGAGGAATAGCAATAAGGGATGAGCTTACAGGTGAATGGAAAAATAGAGGGGTTGTGGAAGAAAGAGACTACGCGATACTAACCGCAGAGATATCAAAAGCCACTTTTGGAATGAATCCTGCTGAATACAAGAAATACAAAAGGCTCAAGAGAGAGAACCTGAGAGACCATATGAATGATCTGGAACTGATATTCTCAATGTTAGGTGAACGGGTCTCGACTGAAATCACAAGAAAAGAAGATGCTCAAGGTTATATTGAAGTTGAAGGCGCTGCGCAACGTGGAGGAATAGTTGCAGGCAATGCGCGCAAAGAGACTGAGAAGGAATTAGATGCTCCTGTAACATCAAGTGAGAACTATCTTTCTGAACCTGAAAAGAAGAAGAGTCTGCAAGATAAAATGCAGAAGTCAAGTTAAGCATATGTTCCCTTAGAATATTCTCAACCCTGATTCTTCGAGCTTGAGTAGGCGTTCCCATTTCTCGTTCACGTGCTGCTGGACATCTGCCATCTCTTCTTTTGACATGTGCTTGAATCTGCCCTGGCGCAAGAGATAATCATCAACAGGAGTGAACTTTGTGGGTTTTCTGCTAAGCTTGATAACACCTTTTTCTATTTCATACATAGGGAACATGTTTGTGCTGAATGCAAGCTTTGCAATTTCAATACCCATATCAGAAGGATGTTTCCAGCCAGTAGGACATGGAGAAAATATCTGAATATATGATGCACCATCATGCTCAAATGACTTTTTTAGCTTGTTTGCGAAGTCTTGAGGGAATGCGACATTTGCTGTCGCGACATAAGCGCCATGCGCAGCAACAATAAATGGAATATCCTTTTCAAAATCAGACTTACCATGTATCTTTTTTCCTGCGGGAGTTGTTGTTGTATTGGCATACTTAGGTGTCGCTCCAGATCGCTGAATTCCAGTGTTCATATAAGCCTCATTGTCATAACAAACATAAGTGATTTTATGGCCGCGTTCTAACATACCGCTAAGAGAGCCGAAACCGATATCGAAAGTTCCACCATCACCACCGAGAACTACAAGATTAGTTTTATCTCTTATACCTTGCCTGATAAGAGCTTTATCAACACCTGAAGCAACAGCAGAAGCGTTCTCAAATGCAGCGTGTATCCAAGGCACTTTCCAAGAAGTTCTTGGATAAGGAGTTGTGAATACTTCCATGCAGCCTGTGGCATTACATATAATTGTGTCAGGTCCTGATGTCTTTAGGATTATTCTTGCGACAATAGGTGCGCCGCAGCCAGCACAACCTGAGTGACCAGGAGCGAAAAGTTCTCTTTCATGTAGGGCATTAATCATCTTTTCTGCGATTTTGATTCAACCTCTTCTTCCTCTTCTATGACTGCATCCAGGTCCTTACACCAATCATCATGACCTGAACCCATGAAATCAACCTTGATGTTAATCTCACGTCCGCATTCGCAATTATGTATCTTGTAATGGTGGTTAGTCTGGTCGAATAAAGACCTCCAACCTGATTTTTCCACTTTCTTACCACAATAAGGGCAAGACTGTTTTTGGTTATCTTTACCAATTATGTGGTGAACACTCATATACTCTCAACACCTACGATATCCCTTTTTTTCTATTATTCTACTATCACTTTATTATGTTATCACATCAGCCATTCAGATACAGGCAGCTTCTCCTTTTTTATCCTGCTGAATGCTCCTTCAATGTGATCAAGAGTGACATCTCTGCCTCCAAGCCCGGCTATGAATGAGTGCAGGACAGGCCGTTTGCCAGCCTGGCAGAAAGCTGAGGCAATCTCTGAAAATACAGGACCTTTGTGTCCGAAAGACACAGCCCTGTCAAATACAGCAACTGCCTTTGCTTTTGAAAGTGAATCTATAATTTCTTTTTCTGGGAAAGGTCTGAAGCATTTTAGCTTGAGCATGCCGACCTTATTGCCTTTTTTTCTCATAGTGTCTATAACAACACGGGCAGTACCACAGATAGTTCCCATGCCTACGAAGACATAATCAGCGTCGTCAAGCATATAGCCCTCTACAAGGCCGTCACCATAACTCCTCTCGAAATCTTTCTTGAAACCAGAGTTTGTCTTTTTTATTATATTGAGTGATGCGTCGAAAGCATCCTGCTGCTGTTTCTTGAAATCCATGAATGTATCAGGAAAACCCACAGGACCCATTGTGACAGGAGCTTTTGGGTCCAGCTTGAACAATGGGGTAAATTTTGGAAGAAAATTGTCGACTTTTTTCTGGTCAGGTATGTCAATAGGTTCGTAAACATGTGAAAGAGTGAATCCGTCAAGGCAGACCATGATTGGCAGCATCACATTTTTATCTTCAGCGATACGGAATGCCATTATTGTTGTGTCAAGTGCTTCCTGAGAAGACTCAACATAAAGCTGTATCCATCCAGTGTCCCTTGCAGATATAGAATCCTGATGATCATTCCAGATATTTATTGGAGCGGATAGTGCGCGGTTAGCGACATTCATAACAACAGGAAGTCGCATGCCAGAAACTATGTGAAGTATTTCATGCATCAATGCAAGTCCTTGCGAAGCTGTTGCTGTGTATGTTCTAGCACCGCCAGCAGATGAGCCAATAGCTGCAGATATTGCTGAGTGTTCTGATTCCATGTATATCAGTTCACAGTCAAACTCGCCGTTGTTTACGAAATCAGCTATGCGCTCAGGTATATGGGTCTGCGGAGTGATTGGATATACAGGAATGACTCCTGGTCTGCATAATCTGACTGCTTCGGCAACAGCCTGTGAAGCTTCAGTTACTTTTTTCATCTTCTATTTTTTCTCCTTTTCCATTATAATGGCGTGAAAAGGGCATACCTGCTTACAGATTCCACAGCCCTTGCAAAAATCAAAGTCAGTTTCAAGACGCTTACCATCTTTTTGAGGTATGGATATGTCAGGACAGTATGTCCAGCAAATCATACACTGAGTACACTTCTTCTTGTCCCACACAGGTCTCAACGAGCGCCAGCCACCTGTCTTGTTCTCAACAGAATTTCCTGGCGTGGTTATCACAGCCCCTGGATTAAGCTTTATCACCATCAATTCACCTGTTCATAGACGCGCCGTACCGCTTCTTTATTCATTTCAATTATTCTTGGTCTTCCCTCAAATCTCTCATCAATTGCTTTGTTTATTGCTTTTAGAGATACAATACCTGTAACTTTAGCAAATGCGCCAAGAATTGCAGTATTCACTATATCTGCTTTGAATATTTCGAGAGCGACCTGGCTCGCATCAACATTGAATACCTTGAAATTTGCCAGCTTGTTCCCTGCAATAGGTTTAGATGTGTTTATTATTATATTGCTGCCTTTCTTCAAACCTGCTGTAACATCAACAGCTTCCAGAAGAGAAGGCTCGAGTATAAGTACGAGATCAGGATTGTACACCTGACTCCTGACATGCACAGGTGTATCATCAATACGGCAGAATGCTTCAACAGGAGCTCCACGCCTCTCTACTCCGAAACGGGGGAATGCTTGGCTTTGTTTACCATCATGGAAAGCTGAAATAGCGAGAATCTGCGCAGCTGTAACAGAACCTTGTCCACCTCTTCCATGGATTCTAATTTCCAGCATACCAACCAGTTGCTAATCAAAACGCTTTATATATTTTTCTAACGTCGAGCAAGTGGCAAAACTCGTAATTCTGATTTTACAGGCCCTAAGAGTGCTGATATAGATAAACTGGATGAACCTTATAATGTACTGACTAGCGCAAAACCACAATCTGCTCTGCTTTTATATGAAAAGCTCTGGGTTATCGGCTCCGCACTAATATATGCTTGTTGAAGACGCTGTGTACCCATAGGAAGCCTCTATACCGCATTGCAATGTGGGAAAGCGCTACGCTAATAGAAATGATTGAAGGGATTTTGCTTGCGCAGGTTTTTGAATCAACAAAAAGCTATATAAATACTCCCTTATTCATTTGATATACATAAAATGGCAACAGTGTACTCGAATTGCATAGGCATTTTCTTGTTTAAGGACAAGAAACTTGTTGAAGAGAAGCTTTTCAGTAGAAATGAGATTATTCTTTATTGTCCTAAGCTTGAGAAAGGAGAGATAATTCCGCCTGAAGAAGCACTTGCTAAGAAGCACGATGCCAAAATAGTGGGAAAAGAGAAGGTGACTCCCAGATGGGTGCTTGAGATACTTAGTGATGATAGATACAGGGAAAAAATAAGAGAAGCAAATATCATAATCACCAAACGCAAGGTTGCAGGATCAGTCAAGAAAGACAATCTTATCATACAGTCTGCTAACAGCATAGAAGAAGCTGACAAAGTGGCCAACAATCTATCTAAGAGATTGAGGGAATGGTACGAGCTTTACAATCCTGAATTCTCAAAATCCATAGAAAGTCATGAGAAATTTGCAGAGCTCATACAGCAAAAAACCAAAAAGGAATTGTTGGACGAGATTAATATCTGTCAGGAAGAGACAATGGGTGCGGATCTTGAAAAAGAAGACCTCGCGCCAATACTTCACCTCGCCGCAGAGATATCAAACTTGTTCAATCTTCGCGAAAAGCAGATAGATTATGTTGAGAAACGCATGAAAGAGAACTTACCTAATGTGACTGCTGTCGCAGGAGGAATCATAGGGGCTAAATTACTTGCAAAAGCTGGAAGCTTGGAGAAGATGGCATTGTTTCCAGCATCTACAATACAATTACTTGGAGCAGAGAAAGCGTTGTTCAGACACATAAAGACAGGGGCGAAGCCGCCGAAATATGGTGTCATAATAAATCATCCTCTTGTAACTCAAGCTACTGAGAAAGGTAAAGCGGCCAGGGTGCTCGCAGATAAGATATCAATTGCAGCGAAGATAGACCTGTTTAAGGGAGAGTTCATAGGTGACAAGCTGCGCAAGGCGCTGGAGGAAAAGCTTAGATGAGAATCAAGCCGCACAAGTTCAAAGGAATCTATGTCTTGCAGAAAGGAAAGAGACAGGTGTGCCTGACCCCAAGTTTTGTACCTGGAAGGGTGTATGGAGAAGATCTACATAGAGACGGTAAGATAGAATATAGGGAATGGTCGCCGACACGTTCCAAGATAGGTGCAGCACTAGCAAAAAATATCAGTCAATTGGGAATTTATCCAGGTAGTAAAGTTCTTTATCTTGGCGCAAGCACAGGTACTACAGCGAGTCATGTATCTGATGTTGTCGGAAAGGACGGTTTTGTTTTCGCGCTCGACTTTGCACCAAGGACGACTAGAGAACTGGTATATCTTTGTGACAGACGTAATAACATGTCGCCGATACTGGGAGATGCAAGACACCCCAAACAATATGCTCATTACATTACAACTGTTGACACAGTTTTTCAGGACATAGCTCAGCGAGACCAAGCAGAGATATTCATAAGAAACTGCGATGCTTTTCTAAAGAAAGGTGGTTTTGGTATACTTACTGTGAAGGCGAGGAGTGTAGATGTATCAAAGAAGCCAAAACAAGTATTCAAGAACGTCAGAGACTATATTGAAGACAAGATAACAATTGTGGACTACCGGGAACTCGACCCATTCGAGAAGGACCACTGCATATTCATATGCAAGAGGAAATGAGGTATCAGTGATGAAATTAAGATTATACAACACACTTATTAGGAAAAAAGAAGAATTCAGATCATTGAAGAAAAATAAGGTAGGTCTGTACTGCTGTGGCCCTACAGTATATAATCGAGCACACATAGGCAATTTGAGGGCGTATATATTTGAGGATGTTCTTAGACGAGTTCTTGAGATGAATGCTTATGAAGTAAAACATGTTATGAACATAACTGACGTAGGACATCTTGCAAGCGACGCTGATGAAGGCGAGGATAAAATGATCCTGGGCGCTAAACGTGAAGGCAAGACTGTGTGGGAGATAGCCAAATTCTATGAAGAAGAATTTAACAAGGACATAAAGAGCCTTAATATCAAACCACCTACAATCTCGTGCAGAGTTACAGAACACATAAAAGAGATAATTGAAACAATAAAAAAGATAGAAAAGAATGGATATACTTACGAATCTGATGGAAATATATATTTTGACATATCAAAATTCAAGCATTATTATAATCTTTCAGGACATAAACCAAATGATGAAGAGACAGAAGCAAGAGTTGATGAAGACTCTGCCAAACGCAACAAATCAGATTTTGTCCTATGGTTCACAAAATCAAAGTTTGGCAATCAGGATATGCAATGGGATAGTCCCTGGGGCAGAGGATTTCCTGGTTGGCATGTAGAGTGCAGCGCAATGTCTATCAAATATCTCGGAGAGCAGTTTGACATACACTGCGGTGGTATAGACCACGTAAATATACATCATACAAATGAGATAGCACAAAGTGAAGCATCTACTGGAAAACATTCCTGGGTGAAGTACTGGCTGCATAATGAATTCCTTGTCATGGACAAAGGAAAGATGGCAAAATCTGCAGGTGAGTTCCTAACACTCACAAATCTTGAAAAGAAAGGATACAATCCTCTTGTGTACAGATACTTCTGTCTCGGAGCGCATTACCGACAGCAGTTGAAATTCAGCTGGGAAGGTCTTGATGGAGCTTTGAATACATATAACAGATGCAAAGAGAAGATAATCGAGCTCAAGGAAAAAAATGAACAGTTCAAAGAGACAGAATATCAGGAAGAGAAGACAGAAGAGTACATGGCTTCTTTCACAAACGCTATCAATGATGATCTTAATACACCACAGGCACTTGCGGTGATGTGGTCTGTGTTACGCGACGAGGAAATAGACACAAGAGAAAAGCTTGCGTTGCTATACAGATTCGACGATTTTCTTGGATTAGGATTCAGGAGTTATTTTCGTGATAAGGTAGATGTGCCTAAAGAGGTCAAGAAGATAATGGCACAAAGAGAGGATGCAAGGATGCATAAAGACTGGCAGAAAGCAGACAAGCTTAGGGACAGGATAAGTGAGGCAGGGTTCATGGTGATAGACACGGATGATGGACCTAAGATAGAAAAGGGAGAATGACATCATTTCCGTTCTTGACAGAAGATAAGAGGAAGACAAACTAAACGATTTTGTGAATTTAATTATGTCAATGATTTGACAGGACTCAGAAAATCATTGAGTATTATTGATATAGCAAGCTAATGTGTTGGTTTAGAGAAGTGATAGGCTTTGCATATTAAATAATCCTATTTTTGTGTAGCCCACTTTTCAAAACACTAAGGAAAATCAATCTCTATGCTGAGATTGATGCTTTCATGCATCAAGATACTTAGATTGTGGCAGGGTATTTTCATCAGAATTTCATTTACTTGTGCTGTATCTTTCTTGGTGCTTAATTTATGTGAGAATTTACGTTTGATCATACTGAAAGTATTTTCTACATTGCAGGCAACATCCAGTTAAAATCAATAATGTTGTTAATTAAGTTCACCTATATTAATGTTTTTAGCCTTTGATGTTAATATAGAAGTTTAACTAGTATATGAACCTTCCTATTTTTATTAACATTTATTTAGAAAAACATTAATATGGGTTGCCTGGATTAATGTTTATATTATTGGGGGTCATTTATGTTAACGTATTATTAACTATTTGTTAACAAATTCAGAATAAGTAATATGAAGAAGGAAAACTATAAATATGGCTTCGTTATTTAATACTTTATGAATATTTCTAAATTTAATGGAATTTCTGGTAAAATAGAAATAGTTGCAAGTGAAATTGATGGAGTAAAAATTGAATATCCTTATTTTATGCCTTCAAATCTGCCAACATTACAAGAAATAGGCTTAGATCCTGAATTGTTTCAAAAAACTAATGAAGCTAATCTGGCTCTAGGAGAGCTAAAAGGATTAACTAAAAATATTGGAAACATAAGATTATTCGCAAATTCTTATATGGTTAGAGAAGCTGTTATTAGTTCTAAGATAGAAGGTACACATGTTTCTATGACTGATGTTTTTCTTGAAGAAGCGGGAAGAGAAGAAAGAAAATTAGATGTTATTGAAGTAAGAAATTTTTTGCATGCCCTTCAGTTTGGTGTAAATGAATTAAGAAATGGAAGTCCAATTGACAAGGATATGATTAATCACATGCATTATTTACTTCTTTCTAAAGTTAGGGGTGCTGAAAGAAAAGTTGGCGAGTTTCGAAAGTGTCAAAATTGGATAGGCCCAAAAAGAAAAGGAGTTTTAGAAGCAGCTTTCGTACCTCCACACGCAAAATATGTTGAAGATTTAATCAAATATTTAATTGATTATATGAACTTATCTGATGATGTATCCAGATTATTGAAGGTAGGATTGATGCATTATTATTTTGAAACAATACACCCCTATGAAGACGGTAACGGAAGGTTGGGAAGGACTTTAATTTTACTATACCTCATAAGACTTAAAGTTCTTAGTGAACCAATACTATATCTGAGTCCTTTCTTTGATAAGAATAAAGAAGAATATTATGATCTCTTAATGAAGACAAGGAAAGAAGGCGACTATTTAACTTGGTTAAAATTCTTTTTGGATGGTGTTAAAGAGATGTCTGAGGATACCGCAAAAAGAATGAAGAAAATTATTCTATTATATAATGATTATAAGGAAAAATTAGTTGAAATTAGAGCCACACCGATAACTTATCGTTTATTAGATATGTTATTTGAAAATCCTTATGCTACAATACCAACAATGGCAACTAAACTTGAGACAAATTATCCTATGGTTAAACGCGGTTTTGACTATTTAGAAGAGAATGGAATAATAGAATCCGTAACACGCGGGCGTCGTAATAAGTTCTTCAGGGCAACAAAAATCCTGGCAATATTAGAACGAGATGATTAAAAATGAAATCCGTTTCTTGTGCAAAGCCGAAGCGACAGGCACTGTAGCAGAATCTAGTGGTTTAAATATAAGTC
>JABMQF010000098.1 GCA_013203345.1 Candidatus Woesearchaeota archaeon | reverse complement strand
GCGGTTATAAATTTACAAGTTGTAATGACAGAAAATCCGTCTTGAAAATCGCGTAATACCCCGCAGCGATTGGGATAGCGATTTTAGGATTTTCGCTTTATTTCTCATTTTATTCTTCTTAAGCATTCAGAAGCAGGTCCTACAGCATCTATCACCTTGCCGAATAACTGATTAGGATTACACTTCAACAAGCTATTGTGCGAGAACGTGAAAAGATCCTTGGTCTCTATGAGATTATGAACCTTCTTTTTGATGCTTGGTGAATAAAAGAATTCATCAAGCTCAATCATGTCCTTAAAACCATAGAGTATCAGATGTGTGGAACTGCCTTTAGGCACCCTGTACACATTGATGACATGAGGGTTGCCCAAAAGTTCCCTCTCAACATCCAGCACCCCCTTAACCATACCTTCTGTAGTCATCTTGGCGATAGCCATCGCAAACGTATGTATGCCAAGCTTTGAGTAATTCAAGTTGACAGAATAAGAATCTATCACCGATGACTCCATTTTCTTCCTTATCTTACCAACAGCCTGACTCGATATACCGAGCTTGCAAGATATCTGACTGTCAGTAATCCTGGAATTGTCAAGAAGAAGCTTCAGTACTTTCTTTTCATTGCGAGTAAACTTCATAATAAAATCATACCTCTTAGATTATTGATAAATTCAATCATATCTTAGTATTAGTTTCAAAAACAGTGTATTATACTATAATCCTTTTTACTTATCCACCCAAAGATATTGAAGTTCTCTCAACACAGGGGAAAAGTCCATACCTCACAGGATAGTGAACTATAGATGAGAAAAACCCCACAAAACAACAGAAATCATCCACATAACAAAAACTCAACCAGAAACACAAGCCACATCACCAGTTTCGGCGCAAGGTTCTAAAGAGAATTAGGTAAACAAGATATTGCTAATCTCCTCGTCCCTCCTGCGGAACAGTGTCAAAAGCGATCTGGTATAACATGTTGAAATAATTCAAAAGTGATGTCCGAACATCCTTTCCTATAATCCGTATTGAGATCGGCGGCGACAAAATGAACAGGATTACACCCTGGTCATATATGAATAATGATATTGGTGAATTGTATTTTTCAGGCAGAAACTTGATGGTCGTATACGGCATTGACCTTAGCAATCTTATCCTTTCAATATAGTAATCTTGATTGATGATATGGTCAAATTGAATCTTGTTCTCAATACGTCTCTTGTGCCATTCGTGGATCCACGCAGGGCCCATGAAATTGGCGAAATCCTTTGGCACGCCCAGCACGTATAGTTTCGTGGTGTTATCTATCATCTCAGACATGCAAACGCGCGCTCCAGCCATTCCTTCAAATACTGTGGTCCTGCTCGGGTCTTTCGCAGTCAGCTTCATCACCTCGAGCTGCGGAATCAGATTCCTAACTGCGATCTCGCGCGATTTTAACAATACCAAAAGTTGTTCTTTAGAACCTGCTGAGAACAGCTTGGTATCATTCTGGATGATATAGCTTACCAGTCCTTTCTGAACAAGCTTATCAAGAGCATCGTACACATTGGGCCTGTGCATTTTTGCTTCCTTTGCTACCTGTGCTGCAGTAGATTTGCCAAGTTCTATGAGTTTCAGATAGGCCTCTACCTCATTCTTACAAAGTCCTAAGTCATATAATGCTTGTGCATCCATTTTCCTTGATACATCTTTTCAATATATAATATTATTGTGTAATCATAAATTCGTCCAATAATCCATTGTAATGTGAATACCTACGGCGCATGCACCGAATTCCACTCCCAAATGCATGAATTGGCACCCACTGATTTTTGTGACCATGAGAAACATTGCAAGCTGTTTTTAGTATCTTTACTTGGTATACACCTGCACCCTCAACATCAGGCAAAGCTTTGATTGCTGATTCTGGATGTGTTGCAGTCAAGGCCTTTGTTGGTAATCCTCTATTGTTAATATACAAGGCAGCTATATACACATCACTAGGATAATTCGCGCGCGTGCAGGAATCCAGAGTCAGAACTCTACGACGCCTGCCTCTTCCTACCAAATCACATGTTTGCCGATATACCTCCTCCCGAGAATTATCCATTCCAGCTTCTACCAACGAAACCTGCGACTCGTTCTGCAAAGTATCCCTCCCAGCTTCAACAGATAAACCAGAATCACCAACA
Source organism: Candidatus Woesearchaeota archaeon (assembly GCA_013203345.1). GTDB lineage: Archaea > Nanobdellota > Nanobdellia > Woesearchaeales > UBA11576 > JABMQF01. The sequence continues at coordinate 15,274 of JABMQF010000098.1, read as the reverse complement.
TCAGCTTGCACAACAAAAGCATCTTCATGACTGACATCTAAGAATACATCCTCAATATCCCTACCCGCATATGATGAATCAGAACTTCCATGATGAGACCCCGCATCAAAATCTTCTGTTATAACTAACGTTTCTGTACTCTCCATCACTTCTTCCTGATTTCCGTACAATAAACTCATTCTTGAATCATCATACAGGCCACTAGTAAAATATCCCGATATTCCGACACTGCCAACAACAAAAAAACAAAAAGGCTTAAACCAACTGTAGCGAGTTATTTTCTTCAAGTGGTCAAGCGTCTTGCTCCAAGGGGTTTGGTATGACTCTTTGTTCCTGAATAGTTGAAGATCTAACTGCAGATATTTCTCGCAAACATTCAGATTAGTACGCAGTGCCTTAGTATCATACTTAATATCATATGCTATAGGTTGTTCAGGCCAATCATTTACCAATCCCTCAAGCTTATCCAGCGTGACAAACATGTTTCGGGTCATATTGATTCGATCAGAGATTAATTCAGAGAAATATGAAACACCACCAAAGTTCTTCCTATAGGTGCTTGTTGGTATTCTACCCACCTCAGCACAAGATTCGCCGATTATGTCGCCGAGACCATCTAATTTTATATGAAAAGCTCTAATCACCCTATCAAGATCCCTGAACACCACTTTTTCTGCCAATTCCTCCTCTTCAATAGACTTGCCACTATGATTCTTCAATTTGATGGAAATATTCTCCCGTACTCTTGTGATCTCGGTAATCAGTGAATTCACCAGGTCCAGGGGGACATCATCTTTCTTCGGTTTTGGCCCAATCTCAAGAACCTGCTCCTCACGCAGATCTAGGAATGCATCAGAGTGAAACCCTAGTTCCTCCAGATATCTCTCTGCACCCTTGTTGCCTGTTCCAGGTCTCCAGTAATAATTAGGATTCTCATGAACATAGATTTTACCAGCCGCTTCTGTGATTTTATCGATGAAATCCCAGATACCTTCAGGGAAATGACCCTGCCTACCATACTGATTGTTCTTGTCTCGAGGAGTTATTGCATCAGCGCAGATGCTTCGCAGTTTATGTACTGTTTCATCTGCATCGACCAGGTTAAGAAGTTTAGAACCCCAGAAACCAAGGGAGTACACATCAATCAGGCTGTCCTGAGGAAAATCAGGATTATGAGCGTCAATTGGCACAGGCCTTTCGCCAAAAAGCATCTTGTCCATCTCCACTCCCTTTTCATGTGTAACTGCAGTATAATCAGTCATAGATTCAATATTGGGGTCAGTTGTACTCCGGTGAAATAATGCTTTTCCAAAATCTCCGATCTTCAACACATATTCATCGCCCACTTTGTTGAAGAATATATTTCCTGCGTGCAAATCTCTGTGTGCTTCCAAACGTACCTTCCATCGTGCATATTCCAGAGCGCCTGCCATCTCACACAGATAATTTACAATGATGGAGACATCTAGTTTTTCAAGGAAATCCTGATTTATTAGCGCATCATCCAGACGCAGGTCCATACACTCCATCACAATAAAACCTTTGTCGACATTTGCTTCTAAAGTCTGTACTATACATTCATGTTCAAGCTGGGCTGCGACTTCAATTTCTTTAGCATACTTTTCTTTGTCCTCTTCATTACCTTCAAGTTCCTTTCGGAGGACCTTGACAGCGATCTGTTTATTGTCTAATTCATCAATGCCCCGCTCATCACAGGATTTCATCAGATAGACAACCCCGCTTTTTCCTGCTCGTATTACAGGGACATGACAGTTGTGTTCAGGATGAAGATAAGTGTCTGCCTTGTATCTCCTTACGTACCCGCCCTTAGTGTAATCCCTGCCAAGACCTATCAACTTGTTCTCCAAATCTATACTGCCTTTCGGACCACCAGGCATTGGTGTGACTTGAAGAGAATTATTTATGAACTTATCTTTACTTTTCTGGTGTGGCAAGAGCGCCTCGTTTGCGGATTTTTCTAATAAAACATTTTCTTCCGCTAACCTAGTTGTACCTATTGGGTTTGTATCCTTCACTGATTCCCATTTATCCACAGCTCCCACTAGCTTGTCAATGTCTTGCCCTGTCAAACTATCATTATCATCACCCATATTCAAACCTCATAATTCTGAGTAAAATGCCATAGGATTGCTGATTCCCTGCGCCTGTTCAATCTGTTCCAGATTCAAAGGTCTGCAATCCTGCGTCCACCCATCTCCTATCCAGTGGACCATGTTTCTGTATCTTGTGTTTGGTACGCGTCTATTTTTCGGAATATGTGTGAGTGCAAGGACGCCCCCTGATTTGTCATACAGCACTGTACGGATTGTATAGTCATTAGGAGCTTTCCAGGGGATTGATGGTGATCCGCTGTCTATCGGTGCACACACCATATCTCTGTTTGAACAGATTATGGCGCTTGTCGCTCCATTTATGAACCCTACATGGACATCATTCATGTTCGCATCAGATGTGCACATTCGACTATCATACAGTACTGATCTCTTGGAATCCTGGAATATGAAAGCCTGTGCATCGAGACCAGAGACAGGCCTTGTCACAACTATCACAACAGGCTCTGATGCGTCACCGCAAATAGTGTAGTTCATGATCCTAAAGTCGGCTGGAACTTTATATGGCTCTTCAACCCAAACCTTCTTGCCTTCCAGCCTCCCTCGATACACAGAATCATTTGTGCAGAAGAACAGGTTGTCATCCAATGAACTGATCTTCCCCCTGAACTCACCCTGATAAGGAGTACTGCTGTGCTTAGCCACCAATGACAGCGGAATCATCTTGCTGCCTTCAAGGCTAAATAGTTCGGCGGGTCCTTTTGCTGCGGCGGCAATCAGGCGATCACCCACTCTGCACACACTGTTCGGATGCCACCCATCTGGCAAATTGCCCTTTGGTCGCTTATACAGATGGATATTTCTGTTAACAGGATCTACCTTTTGAACCCCTGCACTGGAGCAGATGTATATGTGGTTATCGTCAGGACTACTCAAAACCTCCATGTATGATGGATATCCACAGGGCAGTGATGAGTCTATATTGGTCTTATGCCTCAGTATGCTGAGCGGTTCCCTTACCTCAGCCAGCTTGTCTGTCTGGAGCGGTGATGTGTAGTCAAAGAAATGAAGGTAATGCTGCTTATCCCGAAGAGAGGGAATGACCAATTCTTTGAAGAATTTAGGATATTTTGATATGCTTCTTGTCTTTTTGTCTGCGTTCAGCTCGCGATGTCTGCTGGTAAGGTAATCAAATTGTCTCTCAAGTCTTTGTACTTTTTCAAAGAAGACCATGTTGGTCTGTGATTTCCTACGCTTGGGCAATACCAGCTCTTCCAGAAAATCCTTTTTTATTACCGGCCTTAGGCCATCAAAATCATTGGGTAATGACATGTATACAAGATTGTCTCTATATGCGAAAGGCACTGAAAGGTGCACAGGAATTCCCTCGCGAATCTTGGTTAAGATATTTCCTACTGACGAACCTGCATCCCATGACCAATTGCCTATAGTCCTTCTCAATACCATAGGGTATTTCTTTGTCCTCAGCAGAATATCACCTATCTCTTCCTTTTCCAGCAAGGAATCAAGAGTTTTTTCCACCCACCCCCCTTTGCTTTTAATTTCTACTTTCATCAATGATGGCAATAGAAACATATGCTCATCGTGCGACCCAAGTATCCCCGGATATACTGATCTGACCTCAATATTATCGCGGTCTTTGAGATAACCTGCCAGTATCAGTTGGAACCTGTCTGTGTCCATCTGGTTCGCGCCGACAACATGACAATCTGTTTCTCTTCCGGCTACCGACCTGTACTGGGAAATGCCTGAATGAACATAGTAGGATATTATATCGATAGGATTAGTGCAAACCACAATCAGCTGTCCAGCTTTTCCATATGTACCGATTATCTTTGAGTCCAGAATTGCGGATTCAATATTGTTATTCAGTAGGTCATTCCGGTCAGGCCCTTTACTTGAGGAGATTCTGCCTCGCCATCCTGCGCCTGAAGCATCTGCCATCATGAATATTACATCCGCATTCTCAGCTATGTAGCTCTTCGACCCTATGCGAACTTTCGCATCCGTCGAACTCTTCAAGACATTGCATACATTGATTGCCCTAGGAGTATAGCCATCTCCTGTAACGCCATCCCTATTATTAATGATGAATTCGCTAATTTCTGGATTGTTGGCAGCGCTTTTTAAGAACTCCATACCTAGCTGCCCAAGACCTTGAACACCTACTTTCAGTGTTCTCTCTAGTTTGCTAATGTTGTCTGTGAATAACAAATATATTCCCCCGGGAATTTACTCTCTTTTGCACACCTAATCATATAGTATATAACATATCATATAAAATTCTTTCCTATACAGTGATAGCAAAATAGAAAAAACACCTAAAAAAGAAACAAATATTTATAAATATCACCACTATTCAATGACTATTAGCACTCACAATATCATCTATCCCCTCCATACTACCCTCCACTGCTTTGGACAGGTCAAGTAATCTTGAGCTTACCTCTCTTAGTGCCATATCTGCTGCCACCTCTTCCTTGATTAACGCAAGAAAATCAATTTCTGCAGGTTTCAGTTTCCCAGAATACTTCAATGCCTTACTGAATACATCAAATCTTGTTGGCAACAGCGGCATTGTACAATCATTGTTCTTCAGTATGTTCTGCCATAGCCCTATATTGGGCGTATCTGGCTTATGGCCGCAGATGTTATCAATGAATGTGAGCTCACTACTTGGCCTATACACATCAAAATAAGGCACATCTAGAACTTCTGTCACAGAAGATCGGGTATCATCAGCATCATCGCATCCCGTATCCTGGTATCGCAAATAGTAATCAGAGTCATAAGGTATCTGCCGTACTGACCTGTCGCATGCTTTCAGAACCTGGAAGAAATGCCTTATGTTTGTACTGTTCCTTACGATGATTGAAGGATTCGACCTGTACTCGTTCCTAAGGCCAGTCAGTTGGTCGCAAGTATCCTTTAGCTGTCTGCTTATCAGGTCAATATCGCAAGGGGATATTGTATAGTTACCAAGATCATTCTCGACCTTAAGATAACCACTCACAACACCCAGGAGCCTGTTGTGAAACTCCCTGCAGTGAGTCACAGCTTTTTCCTCATCAATGTGATATACTGCCTCCACATAATCATCTATGCTTTCAGCGATTGAATGTATTTGTTTCCGAAGGTCAATGCAATCCCCTTTCTTTATTTGACCCACAGCATACACGAGGTCATTTCGCTTATCATGATAGAAATCCCTGGATTTTTTCTTTATTGTGTCTATCAGTCGGGTCAGTGACTGGCGGGATCCCTTAGGAAGGGAAATCAGCCTGTTGCCTGTCTTGACCCTCGGGTCATAGCACAGATAGTCAGCTATCTTAGAATAATTTGACTTGAACTCCTCGGCGTTGTTGCATCTTTCGACAAGTTCCAGCCTATCCCTAAGCAACCCCATATCTTTGCTATATTTCTGGTAATAACCTGCATAGGATAATGCCATGTTGACCTCACGTATAATTCAGCTTTCCCTTAATGTCCTTTACCGCTGCATAATTCCCGGCGTGTCTGATGAAATCTCTTGTTCCAGCCTCGTAGTCAGCTCCATCAAGCATACGGTCAACGACATCCCGCAGTATGACTCCGAACAATGACTCTATATCCCTTGCCACGAACCGCTTGCCGTCAGCGTGCACGCAGGATTCGGCGATAGTGACATAATCTAGATTTCCAAAACGCCTAATGTTCCCTTTGGAATACGATGCTGAAAAGTATTCTATTATCTTGGCTTGTGTCGCGACATCCGGCTCAGGCATCTCTATCAACGCTGGAAACCTGTTGATCACAGTATCAGAAAACACATTTATGGCATTCGTAGACCCGATTATGATAAGGCCAGGTACCTGGTTCTCTGAACCAGAGTTCAAAAGAAATGTGTCGACTGTCTTATCATCCTCTGTCGAGTTGCTGTTCTGGAAGCGAGCTCTCGTCAGGGCGTTCATCTCATCGATGTATATGACTGAAGCTTTTGCGATCCCCTGCCTGATAGGGGCGACCGCCTCATTGATTTTCTTCTGGAGCAGTTTGCCTGATCCATCCTTGTATGTGTCAGCCACATTTGTTATATTCACATCATAGAAAGGTATTCCTGACTCACTGGCAAATGTCTTGGCTATACGTGTCTTGCCTGTTCCCGGAGGCCCGTATAGAATCGTGTTCGGAAGCAGTTGGTACTTCTCCTCAGGAGACTGGGCACACCTATCTATGTGTTCTATCCTTCTCTGGAGATTCATGAAGTAATCCTTCTGTTGTTGGTAGCCTGCGATCCTACCCCATCCTTCTACATTGGATTCTATCATCCTTGCGCCGATCTGCATACCCTTAACCACAACACCTGCATAGTTTATAGGAATCAAGTTCAACTGCTCCCTTAACCCTGCGTAGTAGGATGTCGTAAGGATATTTGCAGTCTTATCACGAATCATCTCAAAGTAATCCTGGGACAACTGTCCGATTGTCTTTCTCTTCTTCAATAAAGGATTCCTGAGCGCCTTGATGAGTACATTTCTGAATTGATCATACTGATGGGGATGAAACTTATCAAGATCTATATCCAAATTCTGAAATGCATTTGACTCTTCTGCTTGGACCCTAAGGCTGCCGGCATCTATTCCGTCAGTCTGCCTCAATGCTTCGCTTGCTCCAAAATAAAATCCATACATGGAGACAAAAAGGCCTCTATGACTCTCATCAAACCTGTGTGAGAGCGCGTCCATGATGGATCCTTGCAGGGAAAAACATGTGTAGACAGCATCACGAAAATGGACGCAATCATCATTCATGAAATCACTTCCGCTGAACTCCTTTATCAAATCGTCAAGCGTCCGGCCGCGGGACATAAGTTTCTTCGACGCTCTTCTATGCTGCTTTTCAAGTGAAGACTTGCATATGCTAACCTCATCATGCTTTCCCATTCAGATCACCATCACTTGTATACCATAGCTCTAGCACGTTGTCTCACTTCGTCAAAGTACTGGTCCTTCTCCTCATTGGTTTCAGCGCAGATCTCGTCATTCTCTTCTTCAATGTCAAATTGGTAATCCAGTTCCATATCAATACTTTGTTCAAGCGCTGCATCGATTTCTGCACGTTCAGTCTCCTCATATTCCTTCACCTTCCGCCTGCGCTGGACCACTTCAACAGTTACCGTATGGGTATCTCTAACTAGCGAACTCAGTCCTCGTCGGTCTATCTGCTTGGCCTTAGCAGGGTTACTGCTGCCTTCAACCATCGAGTACTCATGTATCTTGCCTGATGCATGCGACACGAGCCTGTTGTCTTTGACAATCTGTGTGTTCAGGTCGCTGTGCGTCCGGGCCGCATTGTCGAGTTCGCGCTTGTAATCTGATACCTCTGCCGCGAGCTCAGTCAAATCAAACTGCAGTTGAGACTTATAGTCTACCATATCCTGCAGCAAAGTAGTCTTCCTCTGTTGCTCAGTCATTCTTTTCCTGTTCTGTAATTTAGGGGAATACTCCTCCAAAAAAGGCGTGATCTGTTCACCCTCAACATCAGCAAGCGTCTCGATCTGGCTCTGTACATCGCCAATTTTAGTCTCAATACACTCCATAAGATCCTCTGCCTCGCTTATATTTTGGTCATAGTGCACAATGCTGGCCTTCACCTTGCCCAACTGTTTCTGGTTAGATCTTATTACAGAACGGTTATCACTGATGACCTGCCGCTGGTTGGCCCGTATCCCGTCGACTGTTTTCGCGTCTTTTTCCAGTATCTTCTTAGGAGTCCTTCGCGTCACATAATTCAATGCCTTCACGACATATCGCATGGTGCCCGACAATTTTTCAAGCCCTATCTGTTCATATTCTTTCCTCTTCTCCTTCAGATCTTGGCTTTCCACATATGGCTCACCAGCGTTTAGCGACATCCGATCCATCCTACGATGTGCTTGCAGCCTCATTCCCAAATCATACTTGCTCATCAAGGCAGAGTCTACCATCTCAGTCTCTGTTTCTGTCCGCAATTCGCCATTGGTGTTCAGCGAATCTTCAAGCTGATATCGATCCACAGGATCTTTCATGTATTGCAGTTCAGCCTGCAGTTTGTTTATATCATCTTCATCCATCTTTCATCTCCTCCATATTAAATAAACGCCAGGAAGGTTATCACTATTACAATCTCTGACTCTTCCTGGCGAGGATTCATCCCGAGGAGATAAATCCAACATGACTTAACGGCTTCTCATCGATTTGTAAAGCCTTCTGTGATGCTCCTCGGGTTTATATTGTACCTGCCTTATCTGTTCGACGACAGACAGGTGCGTTCTCAACCTATGTAACAGAGGCATTTTTCTTCTCCTCCTTTTCATATCCAATTCTTCAAGCTTCTGAAGATCATAAATCTCAATCACCCCACTATAGCGTTCCTCTTTCCGTTCCTTTGACGGCACGTAATCAGTGATTATGAGCTGGCCTTTTGACGCCCCGGAAAGATGTGTCTTCCGAAGCAGTTCGAGGATAACACCGTATAATGAAATGTTGCTCCTGTCCTGGTAATTTTTACACTCGCACACAACCAATGGACTGAACCTGTTTTTCCGGTACTCCACATCGACTTGGAACATGGGCGGAACATACCTACCACCTCTTGATTCGGCATAAAATATTTCTGCAAAATTACCATCTGACTTTGTGGTGATGTACCCAAGGTCATCGAATAACTTTGCTGTCCACAGCTCAAGCTGTTTTCCTTTGCACACACTCATTTTAAGTATGACATCACATATTCTGTGACACCTGCGCAGTCATATGCAAGACATACGGCAGCCCCGAGCAAAACGCACGTTGCTGCATTCCGAACTTTCCTCATCCGATTCCGTCTCAAAACATCATTCACGAGCGTATCGATGTACAGGTCCTTCATCTTGTCACCTGCACTCGTATCTATTGCATGAATACTCTCCTATCTTGTTAATCTCCGTACAAAAAGGTTCCACCGCATCCTCGAGTTCATTAGTCATGCTATAGTTCCGCATCACTTTTGTCCTTTCCTCAAAATCCCTGTAGATCTCGGAATGTGGCTTTGTGGTAGAAATCTCATACTGCTGCACCCGACCATCGTACCATTCATTTATCGAATTGTAATTGTCTACTCCAAGTTTTACACCCACACCCACAAAACCTGCCACAAGTACAGATAATCCGATAGCTTTGCCTACCGACCTCAAAATCTTTTTTCCCATTCCTTGACGAGGCAAAAAATCCTCATCCTGTATCATATCTTCATCCATCATATCTTCATTCATCATACAACACCTCGGTAAGGCATTCAGCCTTTATTGCATCATCGGAGACCGCTAATCTCGCCACCCCACATACCAATTAGTCATTCAATCATTATAAGATTAAGTTGTCTAATTCAATACAACGTTGTATTGTTCAATACAACCAATCTATCTTTGGTTAATTCTCTTCAGAAAAAGTATCGCAATGAGATATACTTACCATCACAATTGCACGATTCAAAATGAATGCCGGAAACCAACAGAAATAAACTGATTTTTCATCACTTCGAATTGTATTGATTGAACAGCTCTGCAAAAAGTTTTGGAACCCGTTTCATTTCTTCTGGAACAGCGACATAAGCTAGCCTCATCTGTGTTTTGCCAGGATTATGTTCTCCTTCTTTGACATTGTAAAATCCTTTCATTGGAGAGACCAATAATGTTTCAGTTCTGTTGTCTATATTGACTTTGCCAGTTTGTGCACAGAACAATACAAAATCCAACGAATCAAAATCCTTTGCTATGTTCCGAACATCGATGACAGAATATATCGAAGCATCAGGACTAGAGACGATTATGCCCGGCAGCAATTGCTTAATTTCCCTGCAGAATTCAACAAGCATCATACGATAATATCTTCGCTGGGAATCATACCATTTTCTCAAGTCATCGTGAGACTCGTGGGCTAATGCTCCAAAAATGTACTGCCCTATTACGTTCGAGCAGAGGTTTGCTGTGTTCTCTGCAACCGCCTTTTCATGAAAATCCTTATTGTCAGTCACAAGAGCCCCGATCCTTAGGCCGCATGCATTCCAAACTTTGGAAGCAGTCTCGATGCTGATTCTTCTTCCCTCGATATTATTTACATCATCGTTAGTTATTCCCCAAATACTTGTCGGGTCATGGTCAACATAGTGAAGTTCTCTGTAAGCTTCATCGCTTATTATCCACAAATCATTATCAGCACATACCTTTGCAAGCTTAATGAATGTTTCACGATCATAAAACTGTCCTGTGGGGTTGTCATAGGGTATGATAACCATTGCACCCGGTTTGTGCTTCTTGATGATCTGCTCAATTTCTGTGACTTCAGGCAATGAAAACTTCCCATGTTCTTCAAGATGTCTTTTCACAGAAATTATCTTTCTTCCTAGTCTTTGTGCAAGAGCGGAATAATTAGTATAAGCAGCATCAATCAATAAAAGGGGCGAGTCATCTGTTCCTGCAGGACCACAAACACCGAGTATCGCAAGCTCCATCGCCTGACTTCCTCCATCCGTTATCTGCGAAAACAGTTTATCAGTCTGAAAACCACTTGAGGCAATTATGTTAAGAAAAGCATCATTTGTTTCCTTATATCCTACAGTTGCAGAATACTTTACAACTCCATCCTTGAAAGGACCAACAGTCGCCAAAGTTTTCAGTCTTGCCTGCATTGCAGGATACATAGGCAAAGAAACATTACCTATTGCAATATTTATTTCCTTAACATCATCAGTTCTCGTCATATACTCTATTTGCGCAAGCCGGATATCCGAAGGCTTTACTGATTCGAAATGAACAGATAGTTTAGGCATATTTATCAACATAGCACATCCTCATTCTGCCAATATAAACTTATCTATTATTTCATTGGTTTAGAAAAACCCCTCAACTAACATAGAAGATTACCGATTTTATCCACGAGAAATATATAAAGACTAAACACCTATTATCATGCCATGAATGAAATATCAATAATTGCAGAACATAGCATAAAAGACAAGATCCATACGATAAGAGAGTCGCAGGTCATGTTAGATAGGGATCTGGCAGAACTTTATGGTGTAAGCACTAAAAGACTGAATGAGCAAGTTAGAAGAAATATCGCAAGATTTCCAAAGCATTTCATGTTCAGACTAAGTAAATCAGAATACCTATGTTTAAGGTCGCAAAATGCGAACCTAGAAAGAAATGAAAACGTGGTATCACAAAATGTGATACCAAAATCCTTAAGGTTCCAAAATGCCACATCAACTCAAGAGCAAGACTTGAGGTCGCAAAATGCGACCACAAGATCTGATTGGGGCGGTAGAAGGACTATACCGTACGTTTTCACAGAACAGGGCGTCTCCATGCTCTCAACAGTCTTAAAAAGCAAGACAGCCGTGAAAGTTAGCATCCAGATAATTGACGCTTTCGTAGCTATGCGCAAGTTCATCTCTAAAAACGCGGAATTATTCCAAAGATTGGATAATGTTGATCAGAAACATATAGAATACGATAAAAAATTCGAGAAAGTCTTTGACACCCTCGAAAGTAGAGAGTCTGTTAAAAGACAGGGAATATTCTACAATGGACAAGTATTCGATGCACACAGATTCATATCCGATCTTATCCGAACTGCTGAAAAATCAATAATCCTCATCGATAACTACGTAGACGATTCTGTACTTACCCTGTTTTCAAAAAAGAAAAAAATTGTCAGAATAACGATATTCACAAAACACATCTCAAAACAATTAAGACTCGACTTGGAGAAGTACAATTCCCAACACAGTCCAATCACAATTAAGGAATTCAAAAAATCCCATGACAGATTTCTCATAATAGACGATAAAATTGTATACCATATAGGTGCATCACTCAAAGACCTAGGAAAGAAATGGTTTGCATTCTCAAGATTCGACAAAGACGCTTTGGAACTCTTAGCAAAACTAAGATAAACCCTCACTATGTTAGCCCAAATTATCATTGCAATGTAAAAGATAAAACAATCAGTGATTATTTATTCTAACAACATTTATAAAAGCCAATATATTAACAATTAAGATGTACAAGCGCAAACTCTCACTTATCCTGATCATATTATTTGTTTGCATGAATTTTGTTCATGCAGACGAGGTATTTCTAACTGACACATTAAAAATAGGTTTCAGTATAGATCCTTCAGAAAACACAAAAAGCCACGAGGTTGATGAAAACAGTTACACATTACAACTCATCATCTGCAACAAAGAACACAACGGTTGTTCTATCAATATCAACGGCAATCCAACAGGTAACATTGCAGTTTCTGAAACTTATGATTTAGACGAGAATCACTACATCAAAATAGATTCTATAGTTTTTGGTTATTGTGATGAGAGCAGATTCTGTAATCGTTACTATGACGCATATGACATATTAACTTTCTCAATTTATTCTAAATTACCTCTAAGTGAAGAAAGAGAGTATATCTGTGGTGATGAAATATGTTCCTTTGATGAAACTTGCAAACAAGATAACTGCTGTTGGGGTGAAACAGTAAACTTTCGAACAGACCTCAACCATTGCGGAGACTGCAGCACTGTATGCGGTATAAAAGAATCCTGCATCGATGGAAAATGTGTTGCTGAGTCTTTCTGCGGTGATGATTCCTGCCAGAAAACTGAAGATTGTTCTTCCTGTTCAAGCGATTGCAAGTGTAGCTTTACAGAGCGTTGTGAAAAAGGAGATTGCATAACATATTGCGGAAATAATATATGTGAATCAAATGAAAATTGCGAATCGTGTCAACAGGATTGTGCATGCAAAGAATCTAAGAAATGTGTAAAAAGGGATTGCATAACACTTGAAAAGCCGAAACCAGAAATGATCAAAGAACCTGAATCTATTCCCAAAACAGAATCTGTTGTTAGTGAAGACATAAACATTGCTGAAACTCAAAAGGAAAATATCACCAGTGAAACTGATGTGACCCCGAAAGAAACTAAAAAAGGGGTATTTAGGAAAATATTGGACTTCTTCAGAGGACTATTTAATTGATATATAAATTGTAGAATTTCCAGTTTTCACGCCAATAAAAACATAAAGAACAACAATCCATTATCACGTTCATAGAAATATTTCTCGCAATCCTTCTAAGCACAATCGCAGGCACCATAACATGCTTCTGAAAAACCGAACATGACTACCAAATAGTAGTTAAGAGAAGAAAGATTTAAATACCACATAATATTATCCCATATTGTGATATACAATGGAAATGACACTCGAGGAAAATATACAAAAAGAACTTGCGACTGCAAAAGAAAGAGCTAAAGCAGGAGAAGCTGGAATAATGGCGATATTTTTAGGAACAGCTCAAAACTATGCTCGAAGAATAGGACAAAATATCTCAACACAAGTAACTGAAATACAAGAAATGGGTTATACTAACGCAGTACCATTAGAACTTGCAACTGCAAAAGAAAACGCTAAAGCTGGAAAAGCTGAACTAATGAATATACATTTAAGAATAGCTCAAAAATATGCTCAAAAAACAGGAAAAGATATCTTAACACAAGTAACTGAAATTCAAGAAGTTGGTTATGTTAACGCAGTACCAGTAGAACTTGCAACTGCAAGAGAAAACGCTGAAGCTGGAAAAACTGGATCAATGGAACAATGTTTAATAACCGCTCAAAGCTATGCTCAACAAACAGGACAAGATATCTTAACAAAAGTAACTGAAATTAGAGCACTAGTTCCAAAATAGAAATAAAAAAAATCAAAAGGTTAAATAATCCCCTTTAGCATAATAACCTTTATTATTTATTGAAATTCCAGAATTTGAAGTTACCTTACCTATAACTTTAGGTTCAATTCCATGATTTTCAGCAACACCCATTACTTTATCAGGTTCAGGCGTTATCACTATCATACCTGGCCCCATATGCCAAGTGTTATGTGCTTCTGTATCAGAAACATTTCCTTTTTCTTGGCAATATAACATTAAATTTACAGGTTCAAAAGGCGTATCAATTTTTGCTCCTAATCCTGAGGGTTTTAGAACTCTTCCCAATTTACCCGGAACTCCTCCACCCGTGATATGGGCAACTCCGTGAACTTTTGCTTGAGGTTCTTGGTTGTAACCACCAAACATTTCTACAACTGCACCACTATAAATTTGAGATGGTTGTAACACAAGTTTAGCAAGACTCTCACCATCATATTGTGATTCATGCCAATTATCGCCATGAACATTTGTCATTATTCTTCTTACAAGTGAAAGACCATTGGATCTAAATCCTTCTTCTCTTAATCCAACTAAATAATCTCCTTCTTGAACTTCTTTGCCTGTAAAAAGTCTATCTCTATTAGCAAACCAAACAACAGATGCGCCCCAATTATAATTAAAATCTCCAAAACCACCGATCCTGTCACCTAATTCTGCAACCTCTCCATTTACAATAGCAACATTTGCTACTTTTGCAGCATTGATATAACCTTCAGCAAGTTGTTTTACTTGTCCAAGAAATGCTTCTCCATCTTTTTCAAGTGAATTAACATCAAGAATTGAACCAATTAGAACAGGTTCTGCTCCTCTTACAACAGCATCATCACATACCATCGCGAATAAATCATAAGCAATTGTCCTATGGTCATTTATACGTTCTGCTAATTCCATTTTTGTTCCAACACCATCAAAACCAATATTCATCAAAGTTCCAGACGGTAAATTAGAGACATCTATAGCTCTTACACCACTAAAATCATCAAAAGGAACTATCAATTCACCTAATTTTCCTTCTCTATTCTTCCATGTTTCTTTAGCAGCATTGTATAGAATCTTAGAAACATCATCTCCTAACTCAATATTAACTCCTGAATCCTCATATGTTGTTGGTTTCATTTTGAATCTTCTCCAAGTTTTAATCCATCAGGAATTGGTTTGTCATCAAAATATAAATTCCCTTGCACATCTTTCGCATATCTTCCTTCTGCCAAATACAATAATGTCTGAGGAAAGATAATCCAATCGCCTGCTTCTTTTAATCTATCTTGGTTCAGATGGCACTGTAGCAGAAAAACGTGTTTTTGCTTGAATTTCAGCTTTTAGCACCTTGATTTCATGGTTTAGACTATTGATTCTGATACACTTTTGTGTTTTTTGGCAGAACAGAAAGATTTTCCTACTTTTTTAGTGGTG
>JABMQF010000097.1 GCA_013203345.1 Candidatus Woesearchaeota archaeon | reverse complement strand
ATCCAGCATAACTTCATCGAAAAGAAAAAAGGAGAAACACCTGCAATGCGAGAGGGATTAACATCGAAACCTTGGACGTGGAATGACTTTTTTAATCTCCGATTAAGCACACTAAATTAGGACAGTTCGCATTTTTTTCCTCCATATTTTATTATTATTTAATGGTAATATTTGACTATATTTAAATATTACTCCCCCCCAATAGGGTAGAAATAGATGAATTTATAAATAATAGAGCAAATCTCTATAATATGGAGAAAGTTAGAGCAACACTAGAGAAAATCGGCCTTACAAAAGGAGAGCGGGACGTCTATATAGCTCTGTTAGAGTTTGGCTTGTCTTCAACTGGTAAGATCACAAAATGTGCAGGCATATCAAGTTCAAAAGTATACGAAGTTTTACAGAGATTGATATCAAAGGGACTGGCTAATTATGTGATAGAAAGGGGGGTTCATCATTATTCTGCAACACCTGCAAATAGGCTTATTGATTTCTTGGAGAATAAGAAGCAAGAGATTAGCGAAGGTCAAGAAGCCATCAGGAAGCTAATACCTACATTAGAGTACAAAAGAAATAAACAATCGACTTCAGAAGCAGTTATTTATCGAGGCAAGCAAGGACCTTTAATTGTTCTTAACGAATGTCTTGAAGCAGGGAAAAGCGGCATTGAGATTGTAGGGTTTGGAACTGATGAAGATGATTGGGAAACACATTATCCAGCACAATTAGGTGACTTTATCAAAGAGTCAGAAAAACATAAAGTGAAATCTAGAATTATTTTTCGAACGGGCTTCACCCCAAAAAATTACACCGCAGGAGTCAGGCATTTACCCCCTGAATATTTCTCTCCAGTTAGAACTGTGATTTATGGTGCGAAAGTTGCTATTGTTGATTTCACAAAACCTTTCACAACAATAATCATTGAAAAAGAGGAAGTCGCAAAAGCATACATAAATCACTTTAATCTTTTGTGGAAAATTGCAAAGAAATAAAATGTGGACGCTGTCCAGCAATTCATAATTCCTCTAATGTATGTATTCTCGTAGCAGGAGAAGATTTCAGAAGAGCATTTCAATGTTGTTGATTTGATTATCAGACAGCCTCCGCGGTTTGTTTAATAAGAATCACTTTTTATGCGTAGTGCTAGATCCACAGTACCTGTTGCGGCTCCATGGCCAAAATCGTATGTTGTTCTGAAGAAATAAAGTCCCTTCGCACTTTTCACTGTTGTCTTCACTAACCTTATATGCCCTTCAAACTCATCTGAAGGAATGGGTCGTTTGAATCTTACATCAGTCATTCCTACAATCAGACAGTCAGACAGTTGATGTTGTTTGAATTGCTCAATAGGAAATAGCCTCAACTTTTCAATCAAACCCATTCGACCTGATTCTGCTAAGAGAACATAAGATAATTGATTGTAACACAGAAATAAGTCTACAGCATTTAAATGTCCGGTTTCCTCGAATGCATAAAAAGAAGATTTTATTCTGAATTGTCCAGTTATTTCGGGATATTCCAATTCTGAAGCAACTAAGTATCTTGATTCAGGTCTGTACGCTTCCAATACTGTGTCTATTGTAGCTCGATTAACATTCATTTTGTTCTCAGAATTAGGTTTCTGAGGTACCACCACCTCATAGATTTGTTTAGGGCGCGGAGTATATATAATTTATGAAAAACCCTCTGAGGCTGTCTAGCAATTCATAAAAATCTCATATGTGCCTGGTTCTTACAGCAGAAGAAGCTCTCAGAAGACTGTGTTCAGGTTGTGAACTTGATTACCGGACAGCCTCGGAGAGTTATTGATGATTGAATGCAAATGTTACTATGTCTGCAAGTGTAGGCTTATTGATTCCAGTCAACAGATGAAAAATATCCAAGAAACCTTCTCCTTGTTCGGACACATAGAGCGCGCGTCCCTTATTGAAAGAAATCTCGCCTTCATTTATCAAACAAAGTATCTTTTCTAGCTGACTAGGATAGTACTTGCTACCGTCAATTGTTCCACCATAAGACAGATCGTCAAAAATATCGCGGGCTAATGGTCCTCCAAGCTTTCCAATCGGGATTCTTTTTTTAAACTTTGGCGATTTCCTGCATTCTTTTATTCCGCTGTAACCATAACAACGCTCTTCATATTTGTAGTTACGATATTGATTTAGTTCTTTTTGGAGGGAATTTAGTGTTCCACTAACTGAAGTACCCGGGGGAGGGGCGTAGTTACCTATATGTACACTCGAATGTCTACAAGAGGACTTGAACGGGAATCTTTGTTCTAAATATGTATCTATGTTGTAAGAACCTGCTAGTTCGAACAACACAACTTTTGGCCGCTCCTTGCAATGAAGAATATATTGATACTGACCATCTGGAGTATCCTTAAAATCCAATACAATACGGGTTCCTTTGCGAGATGATCTATTGTTTCTTGCTACCATGAGAAAGGGAAAACAAATACTACACTTATAACTTTGTTGTCGATAAAGGTCGACAAAATAGAAATATTTATATATCAATATCCTGTCCTGATTATGATGGCGAATAATTACATCAACGCATTGAAGGGTTATGGCCTTTCTGAGAACGAGATTAAGGTGTATATAGCACTACTAAAAGCAGGGGAGTCTGCCGCACAGACTGTGGCAGATCATGCTGAACTGCCAAGAACTACTACCTACCACTTGTTGGATAGTTTGATACAGAAAGGTATTGCAAGCTCTGTGATCAAAAATAAGATAAAATATTTCCATTCAGCCAACCCAACGACGATTCCTGCGCTTTTGCAAGAGAGAGCTAGAAGGATCAAAGAAGTTCTGCCTGAATTGTTAGCAATCAGGGAGTCTATTGAAGAAAAGCCAAAAGTGCAGGTCTATGAAGGCATCAAAGGTATCAAGACATTGCTCGAAGATGTTCTTACGGAGAACAAGGAGATACTGCATTACGGAGATATAATCTCCCTGCAGGATAGTCTAAGATATATATTTCCACAGTTCATTAATAGACGGATCCAGAAAAAGATACCAATTAAGATTATCTGTAAAAAAGAGGAGATACATGCGGATCTTATCAAGACTGCCCGGAAGAGTTATAGGAAATTCAGTTTCATCCCAAAAGGATTTGTTTTTAAGTCAAGTATTTTCATCTATAAGCGCAAAGTTGTAATATTGAATCTACAGAAGGAACCGCATTATGGTATCATGATAGACAATAAAGACTTCTACGACACGCAGAAGAATCTGGTTGAACTGCTGATTAAGTTATCTGAAATATAGATGAGGTTTCTATAGAAAAGAGACGGGTTTTTTACGCTCTCAAAAAGTTATGGTGAAAAGAAGAAAAATGAATCTCACTCCTTCAATCTGTTTCGGTCAGAGACATCACGAAGTTTAGTGTGTGTTTTCGGAAGATATTTTTGTGCTAATTCTTCTACAGTCTTGTAGTTGTTAGGATCTTCTTGAATGGGTTGGAGCAATAAAACCATTCTTTCATCAACAGCTAAGCCTTCATAACTCATGTCTACGAGAGTGGATAAGGTTCTACTTTTTTCAGCAGCCTTCCAAACAGCCCATTCCAAGTTATTACGACCTTCGAAATTTCCTTTACACGGATTATTCGGATCTCCTACGAAATATCCTGGAAGGTAGTCGGGCACATTCATCAGAACAATATCCTTAGGCAACTCTACAGGAGTCATTTTCACCAAGTAAGCATAGGTAAACACTAATTGATTCTTTTCCATCTTAGGTCCTCACGTAGATACTTGCAGAAAGAAGTCCTATTTAAAAGTTTTTATTTTTTCACCACTCAGCAGTGGTCGATTCTACTTCAAAATAGGGGCTCGTTGGCACCTTTAGACCCATTTTACACGAGTAACCTCCGTTTTTCTATACAAAAAAGACCTGTTTTTATCGCATTGTTAAAACGGATAGAATTTGTCTCGGCCAATTTCTGCTTCTAAATCAAGTACAAGTCGTACAGCATCGAGCCTAAACTTATTTAGCGCAACATATGATTCCCTTGCCGTGTCTGCAATATTAGTAAAATCCTGTTCAGAAATCTCCACGTCTGCAACTCCTTCGGATAGATCATATTTGGCACCCTCATAACCCTCCATCACCTTACCTTCTAACTGGTCTTGTAGCACCCTCAAAAAAGTTTCCTGATCCTCGAAGTAATCCGCTCCTGTTGTAACAAAACCCACACCATCACAATCTCCTGTAATGCTTGCATCGTAATATATTATTCCTTTATCTGGAACAAAAAGTATAGGTCCTTGTATCCTTTCACCGTTCCCAACGGCTAAACACTTATCAGGCTTGTACGGAATTAGGTATCCTTTCATCTTGACCATCTCGGAATTTTCTGAGGCAATAACACCATTCCTGGAATCATTACCACCTAGGATATGTTGTACTACAGACAAATAAATATATTTCTCCCCCCCTAATACGTTGAAATCCATTAATTATATAAAGCGACAGCCTTTCCAACGCATCATGATAGAGAATGCACTTAGGGAGATAGGGCTTACAGAAGGAGAAATACAGGCATATATGGTCCTTTTAGAGACCGGTTCTACAACAACAGGAAAAATTATCAAGCACTCTAAGATTTCTGGGTCAAAAGTGTACGAAGTGCTGGATAGGCTGATTGGGAAAGGCTTGGCTAGTTCAGTCACAAAAAATGGTGTCAAATATTTTGAAGCCACGGGTCCTGAAAGGATACTGGATTATCTTGATGAAAGAAATGATAGACTAGATGACAAAAGGACGATGATTAAAAACATTCTTCCGCAATTGATATTGAGACAAGAGCACGCACCAAAAAGTAATGTTAAGGTCTTTACTGGATTTGAAGGCTTGAAAACAGCTAATGAAGACATCATCAATACTCTACAAAAAGGAGAGTCCTGGCTGAGCATGGGCCTTACAAAACAACCAGAGTCCTGGGAAATCTACTTCACCAAAAGACAGAAGGTAAGAGCTGGAAAAGGAATAATCCATAAGCATTTACTGAATGAGAAATACAAATCACTTTATGAAAAGCGCAAGAAGCTACCACATACAGAATTCAGATTTCTGCCAAAAGAGATCGAGATGCCAACATCTATTGAAATCTACAAAGAAAAGGTATTGATATTGATCCTATTACAAGATGACCCAATGGCAATTATGATAGAAAGTAAACCAGTTTCTGACAGCTTTAGGAATTATTTTAATGTGTTATGGAAGACTGCAAAAAAATAGTTACGAGGCTGTCCGATAATCAAAAACTCAACCTATTATTTAGCAAAAGCCACCTATTTTTTAAATATCAAAGCTAGATCGTAATACATTTTTAAACGACAGAGTGGATGAATATAATATGACTCAAATATGTGTGCCCGAAATTGTAAAACCTGATAATTCCAAGACGTATGAATCTGGACCCATTTGTATTTCGGGACCCCCCGCATCAGGTAAATCTACAATTGGTAGATTATTGGCGAAAAAGTTGAATCTCGACTATTATGATCTGGATGAACTTGTAGCACAACAAGAAGGGGTAAAAACCAGTAGGGAAGTTATGGAGAAAGGCGTAAGGCATTTTCAAAAAATTTCCCATGAATGTCTGAAGAGAACATTTGAGACGATAGGAGGCCCATTCATTTTGTCTTTTGGTGGTGGAACTATTATTCATTTGGAGAAGGGGGATTACAAGGATCAGAATTTGCGTATTGTGAAAAAGAACTCATTCGTGATATGTATTCTACCGTCCAAAAGTATACATGAGTCAGTAAATGCCTTGTGGCCCAGACAAAGTGATGGTAAACGGCTAACAGGCGTCAAAAGTGAACAAGAATTAGTTCCATACCTGGAGCGAAGAATGCCTGGATACATTTCTACTGCAGATAGGATAATATATACAAATAATTCTTCAGTAGAAAAGACGATATCTGCTGTGTTGAAAAGTTTGAAGTAAACATCAGTCCTTTTATTTAAAATATGAAAAATGAATTATTCATTCTTAGCGTTTCTCTCGTAGTAATTCAATCAAATCAGCGTCGAGAAAAAGGGTTGGGTTTTTACCTCTAAAAATCAATTCTGCACCTACAAGTGTTCTACTCATAATATTCACGTCGAGTAAATAAGGGACCCCATATGTAGCAATAGCTTTCGCTAATTGATGACTTACTAAGGTACAAGCTCTGAAACCAAGTTTGAGAAGAAAGCGAGTTTAATTTTCACGCACAAAATCATATCTTTCTACGCAAGTACGGAGAATAATATTCCAAATATTTCTCTTGAAATCCAGCATCTTTCCAAGTATTAGAATCAATCACTTTCCTACACTCAGAAGAACCACAATTACATTCAAATGGGTCAAAAAAGCTCTCCATGAATGCATAGTTCATAAGCAATTCTTCTCCTGCAGTTATGTCTCTTATTGCAACCATAGTTACACTAGAATTAAAACCGACATTTGGTTCACACGAATGATTAAAAATGCCCTGTTCCACTAGTTCTTCATTACTTGATGGAACAATAAAAAAATCATCACTAACTTGCACTCCTGCATGACTAATTATTTTTCTGTATTCATTTATTTCTGTCTTTGGAACCGCAATCCCGCCAAAAGCATTAATTGGTTCACCTTTTTTTATATCTTCTTTTGCAAAAATCCCATTTCTGTGTATTGAGGACTTCCCTGGTTTCGCTTTGGGCGTAAGCCATCTATGTGGCCACCGTTCATGTAAGTCTTTCATAAACTATGATTTAAGAGGCTCCTTTTTATATTTTATGCGCAAAAACTCTGCACATGTTCCCTAAATTGTGAATAAACTTATAAAATTAAACTAATGGTGCTTTTGCATGAATAAATAGGCCTTTTTAAAGCATTAAGAACCTATTTTTTGATTATTTAGGATATTGCAAATAATATTATCACGTACTCTATTCAGGATTCTTGTACAAGAGTTTACTAAAGACGGCATGTCTAGTTAAGCTATTTACTAATTCTCTCAAATGCCTATTATCAGTAATGCACAAACGAGCAGGGGGATAATGAAAAGCGTAATTTCCTATTGCTTCATCAAGGGGTTTATTAGACCTCCGACAAGAATCTGACAACTGATAAACCGCACGATTATCTGATCCTTGAAATGGATATAACATAAATGAATAAAATTTTAATATTTCTACATCTGCAGTATTCGAAGCTATTTGTTCGATTCTTGGCAAACCTATGACTGTATAACTCGGTTCGCTCACTTCATATCCCTCTCGTTTTAAAGCCTTATGAAAATCACGTGCGCTGAAATTTGTCTCAATATTAATCATAGTAGTATGTTTGCAGAAATCATCTAAAGTTACAATCCAAACAAGAGGCATTGAACTGGGTGGTAAGATAATGTTCCCTACATCTTGATTAACATTAGTTTCTCTAGACATAAATAGCAGAATTCAATATAGGCATAAGTATTTTTATGCGATATATATAGCCTATTCGAAATAGTGAGGTATTAGTTTTCCTTCTGCTTTTCTTAAATGAGCCTGGTAAGTCGAAAAACTTAATTTGGATAATCTAGCCAGTTTTTGCAAGTCTATCTTTCTAGGATAATCATAATATCCCCCCTTTATTGCTAACTTCATCGCTTCCCTTTGTTTGTCAGTAAGATTAGGATGAACTCTCATAATTGATATTGATTTGATTTTTCTATTTTGGATGGATATTATTTTCCCATCATACTTACGTTCTAATACAGATATTGCATTTGTTAAGTTTGATCTCGCAAAACTTCCTAGACAACCCACTTCATAACCTTTGCTTGAAATGTGAGTCGGCTCTACATGAATAATTCTCTCATTATACACACAATCGAGACATGTAGGCTCTTCAATAGTACAAACGAAAAAATCCCCATTTACTTCTACATTGATAACTCGCTTCTCTGTTTTTAATTCCTTCACAAATTCTTTAATATTTTTTTCAGATCCAAAAATTGTCCCAGCTGCGTGGACAACAAATTTTCTTTTTTGCTTAACGAATGAAAGAGGAAATAAAAATAGATCTATCTGAAATTTTGAAGTCTTACTGCCCATTAAAGACTTACTTCCATCAATTTTGACTTTCATGACCCACATATGGAGGGGGATATATATCGTGTTTAAATAGTTATACTATAATTCCAAAATCACCGCAAAAAACTCCTTTTGTTTAAAATCATACTCAGAAGCATTCTACTATTAAAATCAGATCAGAGTAAACAATGGACTCCCCCATTGTAGATATCGCTAATTGGTGAATCTCTGATTTACAGGTGCTAAAAAAGGGTGATTAGAATTAAAGGAGGGTTGTTAACACCTATTCTATTTGAAATAAGAAAGATGTTCTTGTGCATACTCAATAGCTTCGGGTATCAACTTTGTGTTAGTCAATTTTTCATCAAAATCTGTTCTGGGGGGATACCAATGATCTTCCAACCAACTGCCTTGGGCTGAAGGCAAAACGCTTTGAGCTTTCATGCCAGTCAAAATAGTCAATGATCTTGATGCACATTGTCTATCTGAATAATGTGTTTTGCTTATTTTATCAACTAATTTTAATGCGATGGATCTCATTGTTTCAGACGGTATGTTTGGTTCATGACCGTATAAAAAGCAATGGCCTTCCCTGGTAAAATCCAGAAAAGCGCAAAACGCCCGTTCAATGATGAATTCTTTTGTGTGGTGCTGAGCTAATTGTTCTTCTTGGCCGTCTGGACCTGTATAAACTCCTTCAAGAAGCTTTAAGAAATACTCTGCAGCCATACTCGCCTCTTGATAAATGCAATCTGTACCTATCCTTCCCCCATTGAAATATATCTTATTCATTTGGTGGATTACAGCTAGCCTTTCATCGCGTGTGGGCGGCCGATACTCTTGGGAATCTGCAAGACACGATTTTTCCAATTTGCTATACTCAGTTATCAGTGCATCCGCTCGCTCGCGCGTAAGGCCTTTTCGAGATTCCACCACTAGTGTGTCTAGCATAGCAACATAATCTGCATCTGAATGGAATGGAATGTTAATCATAGAACTTTTTTCATCATTCAGCCATATAAAACTTTCTTGTTTTAATCACTGAAAAGTAGCACAAATATCTTTTTGTTTATTCACAACAAACTTTTGGCGGCGATTCTACATCATAAAAATCAGTCATTTATTAATGGAAAACAAGTCACACATTTATGAAATAGACAAGTGGTTTTTCCTTTAAATACATTTACTTAAATGCGAAAGTATTAATAAAAGTTGCAAGCCAACATAATCAAAATGGGAGATGACGAGCTTAGCAAGGCATATGATAATACTGTAGAACAATACCTGTTCAGCAGGACTGAAAGTACTGGACTCACTGGATTTGACAACAGAGAAGTAGAGCAACCAACCATGTTCAAGTTAGTTCCAAGCGACTTAAAAGGAACAGTCTTGCTTGATGTGGGTTGCGGGCCAGGAATCCATGTCAAGGAATACGTCAAAAGAGGGGCAACAGCGACAGGAATTGATTTTAGTTCTAAAATGATACTGCGGGCAAGAAAATATTGTCCTGAAGGAACATTTGAATTTGGAAATGCGTACCAGCTAGAATTTCAAAATGAATCTTTTGATATTGTGACTTCTTCATTTGTCGTGGATCATTTTGAACACCTGGAGAAAGCAGTCCAGGAAATCAAAAGGATTCTTAAACCAAATGGGCTGTTTGTCTTTTCAGTTCAACACCCAGTCCGCTATATGTTCAGAGACTCCGAAAAAGACGTATTCACCCCAAGCAACAGTTATTTTGATAGGCAAGCATATTGCCACAATATATCCGGAACAGGGAAAGATTTTCCCTCATTTCCCAGAACAATCCAAGATTATTTTCAAACTATTTCAAAAAACGGATTTGTACTTGAAGATTTTCTTGAAAACGAACCAAAAGAATCATGGAAAGAAAAATATCCTGAATTGAATGAAAATAAATATAAAATCCCATTATTATGTTTCTTTAAGTGGAAAAAGAAGTGATAAACTGAAACATAATGAAGCAACCTTTGTTATAAATGCCGCAGTCAGGACACCCCCCTTCTCCTACCCTATATATACTACCCAGGAATCCTTAAAAACAAGAATGAAAAATTTATAAATAAGTCCAGACACCTATCAACTTATGGGTGTTTTAGACTGGTTTACGAATAAGATAGAGAAAGAGGATGAATTTGAAGAGTCACAGCGCGGTTGCGACATGTGCGGACTCAATTTTCCAGAAACATCTATGATAATAGCCGAAAATGCAATCTACTGCGAAGAGTGTAATACACAACGCAAAAAGGACGTCTCAGAAGCAGAATTCAATAAGAAACAGGAAGCAGCGCTCCAGAAGAGCAAATTTCACTGCTATGACTGTAAATTTAACTTCGCTCGCAGAAAAGAATTTAAGATACGACTGTGTCCAAATTGTGGATCAGAAAACTTTGTTGAACAGGAAAAACCTATCTAAATTTCTTGGTGCAAAAAAGATGGAACAAAAGGGAAGTAGTTTAACAGAAAATTCTAAGCAAAACAATTCTGAGACAGCATTGTACTGCCCTATAGATAACAAACCACTGGATAGGTGCAGTGGCAAAAGCGATGGGTACCGCTGCACTGAATGCCATGCAGAATATGACCTTAGAAATAAAGGTCCAAAATCATTGCTAGAACAAGCGTCTTTCTACGTTGCGATGAGACATACTGAGCACGCACAGATCAAAAAGAGACTGGGAGAACTGGACAAGATACTCCTTAATGCAGAACACAACGGAATCAAGCCGGCAAAACTTTAATAACAACTACAATTTCTCATCAGCATGAAACTTACTGACTTTGACTATGAACTGCCCAAGGAACTTATAGCACAAGAGCCAATAGAGCCGCGTGACGCTTCACGACTCATGGTCCTTAAGGACAAAGAGCCAGAACACAAGAAATTCAAAGACATCATAGGATTCTTTAACAAAGGAGATGTACTCGTTCTAAACAACACAAAAGTTGACCCTGTCAAACTTGTAGGTAGAAAAAAAACAGGATCACCTGTTGAGCTCATCCTATCAAAAAGAATATCTGACACAGTGTATGAGTGCCAGGTCAAGACAAACAAGGTCAGGGAGGGAATGGAGTTTGTCTTCGCGCGTGGTGTTGAGGCAAAAGTTATATCTGGGAAAAACGGAATATTCTCTGTAGAGTTCAACAAAGATATAGAAGAAAATCTTGATGATGTCGGCGAGATGCCCCTACCACCCTACATAACAAAGAAAGCCACAAAAGAACAGTACCAGACAGTTTATGCAAAGCACAGCGGAAGTATCGCAGCACCTACTGCAGGTTTTCACTTCACTTCAAAGCTGCTTTCAGAACTTGAGGAAAAAGGTGTTAAGATAGTTCACATAATACTTCACGTCGGAATTGGAACATTTCTTCCAGTGAAGTCAGATGATATCACACAGCACACGATGCACAAAGAAGATTATGAGATAAGCGAGAGTGCTGCGCACACAATCAATGAAAGAAAAGGAAATCTGGTCGTTGTCGGGACAACAGGATTCAGAGCTCTTGAATCATCTGCAGGAAATGATAGTAAGGTCATACCTGGAAAAGGTTCAACAGACCTTTTTGTGTATCCTGGATATGATTTCAAGATAAAACCTGACATGATGATAACAAATTTTCACCTGCCAAAGTCCACGCTGATCATGCTCATCTCTGCGCTATACGGAAGAGAGAAATTATTGCACGCATATGAAGTCGCTGTCCACGAGAAATACAGATTCTATTCATTCGGTGACGCTATGCTGTTGGTGACACATCCAAATATACACTAATTTAACCATCCAGAATAATCTCGAAAAAACCTTTTTCATTTAGGCCTGATTGAATCCACATTCCTGACAAGGCGCTTAAAATCACCTGCAAGGCTCTTGAACTGGCAAAAATGATGCTTGTGATCTGATCTCAATTGCACAAGAACTATAGTCAATGTGGAAGTGGCGCTCAGATTGAGGAACAACATACCTAATACCAATGCTTCGGTCTCCCAGGAACCACCTAATATCTTAATCAGCACCTGTATTGAAATGTAGATTCCAAAAACTATCAGACAAACCTGTAGAAAGGTCACCAACTTTTTACCTAATGAATTATTCATCCTCATTTCAAATACCCATCTGAATCTTTACCAACAACGCGAATGCAGCCAATGCGACCAGGAATAATGTCGCAATGAAAATGTGAGTTGCTCCTCTTTTCATGATACAGATAATATGTCTTCAGGGTTTATTAAGCTTCTGACGAGAAAAACGGAAACTTTCCGAAAATGATTATCATAAGTTAAGACAAAAACACATCAACAATTAACAACACTAAGTATATCCTCTCCGTACCGCATAACCTTTACAGGGCCAAGTCCACGAACCTCGTTGAGATCATCCTTGGTCATAGGCATACGCTGAGCAATATCTAACAATGTAGAATCATGCATAATAATAAAAGCAGGAACCTTGGTCTCCTTACTAAGTCTTGATCTCCAATCCTTAAGACGACTAACAACATCACTGCTGCCCTTGCTCACCTTTACTTCAACATTAGAAGCATTCAAACCAGAAACAATACTACTATCACCGCCCATCATTTCATTCATAGCACTGTTCATGAAAGGTGTCGGTCTTTTTCCAGTATAAGTCATATAAAGACTCTTTCTCGCCCTACTCATAGCAACATAGAACAGCCTGCGCTCCTCTTCTTCCTTATCATACTCATCAATATCAACAAGCTCCATCACAGGATGCTCACTACCCCTGCAAGGGAAATTCATACCATTACACCCTATGACAAAAACAGAGTCGGCCTCCATCCCCTTTATAGCATGAACTGTGGCGAGCGTGACATCACTAGGTCCTCCGACGACAGAACGGCGAACCTCATCACTACGTACAACATGAGATATCTCTCTGAACCTCATAATCTTTGAAAGCTCATTCAACTGCCTATTAGTCCGCGCCAGGATGAATATCTCGCTTCTGGGAGTATTTGATGCAAGTATCGACTGTATGACAAACTCGAACTCCCCACTCTCTGTATCGAACTTCAGAATCCTCATGTCTTTATTGCCGCCGACAAAAGACTCAAGGTCAGGCACACCCATACACCGAATACATTCATTTGAAAGATCAACTATATGACTTGTCGATCGATAGTTCTTAGTGAGAGTCACAACCTCACTTTCAGTATACTTATCCTCAAACGAAAGGATGTGCTTAACATCACTACCCCTCCAACCATATATCGACTGTCGCGGGTCTCCCACGCAAAATATATTTGGCGGAGACAAAACATCCAGAAGTCTTATCTGCGTTGAGTTGACATCCTGATACTCGTCGACAAGAACATGATCGAAATGAGGTACGAGATCAGGCCTTGAAGCAAAAAGACGCAGCGCGTCAAGAAGCTGATCAGAAAAATCTCTAAGACCATTCTTTCGCATGAACGCCTCTATGAAACCACTGACACCTATCATCATCGAAGCCTTCTCGTCAGTTGACAACATATTCTCAAAATTGACTTCACGACCTTTTGACTTGAAATAATCCCTCAGGAAGAAACAATCATTCACAAAGACATTCATCAGCTGCTCATCAGTCTTACCTCTCCTCTGAGAGTAAGAGAAATAAGTCTCAATCGCAGCACCCATCCCAATACCCTGAGACTTGACAGCTTGAGACACTATGCTTATCTTCTCACCATACTTAATAACCCTAACAGACCTATCATATGCTATAGTACTGTGTCTTCTAAGCATCCTCTCACAGAAAGAGTTGAAAGTCTCTACATGAACGCCAATATCTCCCATTCTCGACATCATCTCCTGCCGCGCTTTCCTTGTGAAAGTTATCGCAAGTATCTTGGATGGATTGACAGATCGGTAGTTCACAAGAAACTCAATCCTCTTTGTCAGAACAGTAGTTTTACCTGATCCTGCTCCTGCTATGCAAAGAAGCTGACTTGCATTGCTTATTATAGCCTTTTTTTGTCCGTCATTGAACCTGGTGAGAAAATCACCAAAAGCAGCAAAAGTACGACGGTCATCATCAGTGATAGCAGTCTTAGAGTTTTTTATATTAAAAGAAAGCTTCCTCTTGAACAAAGACGGATTTTCAATCTCTGCCTTACCCTTAGGTGTTAATTCAAGCACTTTCCAGAAACGATTCTGTGGAACAGACGCGATACGCACCAGCCCATTCAGCACAAGACGATCCACAATCTGCTCTAACTCTTCGTTATCGTACGCCATGCTGCCAAAAGAGTCCTTTTTCTCAAGTCCATTCTTCTGTATTGAAGCGTTCGAGCGTCCCTGAAGAAAATCCACCAGCAGCTTCTTGCCTACACCAAAAGGTATCTCACTAAGAGCTCGTAAGACGAACAGATAATCTGTGTCAGAATCCATATCACTGAGAAAATAGAGGTGTTTTAAGAATATTGCGGTAAATTATCGCAATACCACCGAGCCTGCCAGAAATAACAACAAATCCAGCAACAACAGCAACAACAATTCCAGCAACAACAGCAACAACACCCCTGCTTGTACCCGCATAAACAACAATTCTCATAATCCTGTCTGTACCCGCACAACCAATAAATCTAAACCTGCT
>JABMQF010000096.1 GCA_013203345.1 Candidatus Woesearchaeota archaeon | reverse complement strand
GAACAGACAAGCTCCAAAGAGTAGAAATCCTAACAAGAGTCATAGCATACAACATAGACCGCCTAATAAGAACAGGAAAAGTAATTCTGATAATCCTCAGAATCACAAGGATTTCATATTAGCCTGGAAAATGATTAAAAAGTGGCAACCCTTAATTCTTAACTTCAGGCGGATTAGTCATATTGTATCCAACATTTTGTAAAGTTTTTCTAAATCTTGGATGTAAATGTTTGGATGTAAATGTCTTTCAGACCACCTATTATTTTCCCTATTATTTGCATAGAAATTAGATATAAACTCATCAACCACTCGAAGTTGGTAACCAGGGTTTAAAATGCCGAATGTATAAAATTGATCAAATACCTCCAATGAGCTTCTTCATAATCTTTTGTTCTCATCTAGGATTAATGATTCATAAACCTTTTGATTTTGTTACTACTTACATGTAAATTATGTTAGTGTTTTTCCTGCTTTAAAGGGTCTTGTTAACAGTTTTATCGCTTTATGGGTGATAAATCCTCTTTTGCAAGCTTAAAATTCTTGATTCGTAGAATTGGAGTGTTTAACAGCAGTTAAAACCCATAAATCGACCAGTTTTGAGAAAAGATTAAAACAATAGATTTATATGCTACTAAATAGTTACGACACTAAAATGGCGTGGGAAGCAGAACCAATAAAACATATCTTGAAATGTACTCATACTGGAGAAGATGGAAGAGACTTTACAGACTATCAGGAATATACCCCTAAAGCAAATTCAACAGTTATTTCTCTTCAGTTATTTAATGATGATGTTGAAGTAAGAGTTAGACCACACACTTTGGAGCATCTTAAACAATGCGTTGAAGAAACGTATAAAGATAAATTTGTTAGTGAGTTGTTCGTTGGTATTCGTGATGGCAATGGAATAGCATATGTTGGTAAGTTGTTGCATTTCGAACGAGTAGATCATAAAGAAGTACGGCAATACTTTTTCAAAAATGATGAACCAAGTTCATTTAATTTTGGTAATGAGTCTGGTCCAGAATGGCCAGTTAATCAACCACCAATATTGGATTATAGATTGATGCAGTACTTCACAGAATTAAAAGAAATAAGGCCTGATGTAACTGGCAGTTTAGATGCGTGTATGGATCATCTTATAATAGGCAGACCAAAATATTCTAGAAAATTTGATGATTGTGCTGAAATAATTCTTAGATAATTTATTCTCTGCGCTTTGTTTGACTTCTGCATAACATCGTCATGCGCAATATCACTTCGCAGATAAATTAGAACCTGGAAATGCCAAAAATCACTTGTAATGGAACAAGATTCATATCTGTCCATGCAATGAAGTTGAAGTGGATTAAAAAAGAAGACTTTCAAAAATATGAATTTCTAACGACTGCTCAGGTTTTTATAGATATGATCAAATAAGTCTGGGCTATACTCAGATATTTTTTCTTGCAGAAAAAACTAACAAAGATTATCTTGAATGGTTATATTCCCTAAGCTCAGGAAAAGTTGAATACAAAAAATCGAGTCGGTCTTGCCATTTTTCAACCATTTCTGCTGTGACAGAGACTTCTTGTCCAAGCTGCGATCCTCTGTTTATTAGCCGGTTAGATGAAGAAATCTTGCTTTCAAGTCCTCGAGTGCAGTCTTTTAATCTTTCGAAATAATCTTTTGGCATGGAATAATTGTTTTCCTGAACTTAATAAATTTATTGTTTATAGGAATGTGCACGCCTTAATTGGCAGACCCACTGACTTATTACCTGCGGAAACAGCAATGTTTTTAAACTCAAAAGACTGGATTGGTCAAGAGGTGAACAACATTAAGAAAACAATAAGCAAGACAAAAAAGAAGACAGCCAAGAAACAGACAGCAGCCAAGAAACAGACAGCAACCAAGATCAAGGAGTGCTGTCAGAATGAATCAAAGAGCACATGTCATGGAGGAGGCGGAATGTACTGTCTTGGCTTTATCGGTGCTGTAGTGTATTACTTATCAACTGCAACAGGGTTCTGGAATGGAGTGCTTGGTATTTTGAAAGCGATCATATGGCCAGTGTTCCTTGTGTTTGAATTGTTCAGGTTCCTTGGTGTTTGAGAATATAGGGGTTATACTGCCTGCTGTTGAACATTATTACAACCATCATAAATTGAGATAGTTGAAGCTTTGTGTTGTAAAGTTTTATATATACGGTTTGTTGTATACAGTCCATCATGAATACCTTAAGCAGAACAATAACGGGAATCATCGCAATTGCATTAGGATCATTGTTAACAATAATAGGTTTATTTGGTGTAATTGTAGCATTGATATATGGGATTCCGATTCTTATCATAGGACTATTTATTTTGTTCAATAAAAAGGAAGATGAAATTGAAAAAATCAGAACAAAACCTAAAGTTGGGGGAAAAATAAAATGACTGATATGATTATTACAACAGGTGAAGTAATTCCAGGAAAAAATATTGTAAAAGTTCTTGGAGTTGTCAGAGGCAGCACAGTTAGAGCGAGAAACATTGGAAGAGATATTGGAGCTGGATTCAAGAATATTGTCGGCGGAGAAGTAAAGACCTACACTGAGATGACTATGCAGTCAAGAGATGAAGCATATAACAGAATGGTCAATGAAGCAGTTGATATGAGTGCAGATGCTATAATCTGTGTCAGATTTACGACATCTATGGTGATGCAGGGAGCATCTGAAATGCTTGCTTTTGGAACTGCAGTCAAGGTCAAATAGTGTGATGGATATTGACAAACTTAAGATAGCAATTTCAGAATCATGGGATGTTAAAACATGTTATCCTCCCATGAGAAAAGATTGGTCTCTGAAAAATCCTGCTTATGGTCAATGCCACTGCAGTATGCTTGTAGTAAATGATTATTTTGGAGGACAAATACGAAAATACAAATTTGATGACGGCACAGCACATTTCTCTAATTATATCGAAGGTAAAGAAGTCGATCTGACCAGGATACAGTTTGATAAAGGTGAGAAGTTTCCAGAACCTGAAATGATTGAAAGAAAAGACACAAAGAACACACCTGAGTATCTCCTATTGAAAGAAAGGGTTGAAAGATTCATTGCGGATTAATCTATATCTGCGAGGAGTATTAAGTAAGAAATTCTTAATTCAGAATGAGTCCTTATTTTTCAATAGGGTAATCTTTATGATATGCTGTCTGCTTTGTTTAATTTCATTCTTTTGGGATTGATGTCTGATAATCTGTCGAAAAGATTTGGAGTGTAGTCTCCGAAGATGTGGTCCAACCCGCAGATGTAGACGAGGTTTCCTTTTTGAGCTCGCAATGCCTGTTCTGTGAATTTGTCTCTTTCTTGATAAAATTCTGTTAATCCAGCACAATCAACTACTGGATATTCTTTCAGTGAATATTCCTGAGCAATATCTGCTCTGGCTTCTTCTGGGGAAAGACTAAGAAACTTTGTTATTTGTCGATTAAATGAGCTTTCAGGTCTGCTAACTTCACTGTCAAAATCAAGTTTATCAAGCTCTTCTGGATCATCACAATAGATGATTGAGGTGTTGTTTATAGCAGAATATTCATTGATTGCTTTGTTTTCATAGTTTGTTGAAGAAAGCCATGATTTTATGGTATCTGGATTCGCATCTGGAAACTGTCTTTGCGCATTTTGTAAAGCCTGCTCGAAGACCTGTGGATCAGTCACCTTCTTAACCAAACCAGAGAATACATCATAATCTTCTTGAGTATTCTCAATTCCAATCACAGAAGGTTGCAGATGATCTAATAGCTTTTTCAACCTATCATAACCATCTAAATCCAGATGTGAAGTTCCTATTAATGTTATCATTTTTGTGTATCCAGTTCTAATATGTGCAAAGACTATTCTTTTTCCTTTTTTTGCTGATAAAGAGTGCTGTCACTATATGCTTCATGACAATCTCTACAAAAGACCAATCCTCTGTTTGTTCCGGCCAGCTCAACAAATTCTTTTCTGCTTTTCGGAACTGACATTATGCAATCCTGTGGTGATACATCAGTCACTGAGTGATCCTTTAGACCCAACAATGCGTGACCTATGATCTCGTGGCTTACCAATTCATATGCGCAGGAAATCTGATCCTGTTCAGTATAAAGCCCTAAAGGAAGCAGTATCGCTTTCTTTCCAGTTTCCTTACCCTCCTTAGTCATCAAAGGCCAATGAGCGCCCTCTGCGACAAAACCTCTACCAATCATGTGATGAGGGATTTTATCAGGAGTTCCAAAATCAACTGCTATGACATCGTGATTGAAAAGTACTTCAATCACATGAGGGTAATCCTTTTTTGAAGCCTCGTCCACAATCACACCATGATAGTTGAAATCGCTATCCCAACCGTTTTTTGAAATACTCTCACAGTGTGCAGACCAAAGCGCTTCACCTATGTTCGTGCCTTTTCGCAGTTTTTGGTATAACGAGGGGCAGGTATCTTTTGAATAAACCAACAACTGCTCTATATCTAATTGGCTGGCAACTTTGGAGTATAGTTGCTGGAATTCTGATTCTTTTAATGCGCCTTGTGAACATCTTGTAATTATATCTAGTTCTGATGGTTCAAAGACTCTGCGCTCTGCTTTTTCCCATCCAATATCCTTTTGTGCTAATCTGGAAGTCACACTATCAAGAACTTTTTGCTGTTGTTCACTTCCATCACAGTCTGTGAGGACCAATACGTCTAGCGGTTTTGCCATGGAATAATCATAAACAATATCATTTATAAAGTTTTCGTTTATTCACCACTTATCAGTTACAAATAAATGGTTGTGCTGATTATTGAGGTAAAATAGAGTGGTTATTTTTTCATATAATGCTATTTAAACCTCTAATACCTATAATTAGTGTAATAAAATTAGAAAAATAAGTAATTCATCATTTCCTGCTTTTGATCAATGCCATTATGCTTAACACAAGAGCTGTTACTGACATAGCAACAGCAAGTACGCAAACCACAATCATGACCCCAAAAAGTTCCACTGTGGGTATATTGAGTCCAGATATGAAAACCATGTTGATTACCGAGAGGAACTTGTGCTTTTAAATCTTTCCTTTTTTACCACATTTAAGTGGTGATTAAAGGTGTTGTAGTCTCTGTGACACATCCTCCATATTGCTACTAGAAACTAACATTGATTATGTTCAATATTTTATGACCTAAAATGAAACTACGCTGACGCTAAAACTCTTCTTTTTGACTGGTGCATTTATTCTTTTAACAATATGAATTAATAAAAATGAGGTGGACTTAAGAATGAAATAATATTTGATTTACTTTATCCAATTTGTAGACGTGGTCCATATATTGGTTCATGACTTATATCAATTTGAAATTCTCTTGATTTTCCATCCGTCCTATCATTCATAAAATAATGTAATACTTCTAATGGTAATGATGCTAGATTTGTTCCAGGATATAATTGTTCCAAATTGGTTTCAACTCTTAAATCTAAATCATGATCTCCAGCATTATAAGAATCAGGCAAGAACGGTACTTGTCCACCAATTACATATATCTCATTAACCTTCGCGGGTTTGTCTGGCATTGCTTTCATATCAGCAGCCAACATCATTGCTAAGTAATCCTCTTGTTTTGGAGCCATTACATTAAAATTTCTACCAAAATTATGAGCAATTAATATATCTCTTGCAATTGCTGTATACCTCTCTGACAAATTACCGAAATAATCATGAATTTCTTCACTAATTAAATCTAAATCTGGATGTCCTCTTTCATCAAAATGCCTTTTAGCCATATAATGTTATGAAAATACCTCCATTTATAAATTTTTCTATTTTGTTACTACTTAGCAAGGACTATATTAAGTTCCCCTTAATTATTTTCTTTTTTCTTGGTATTTTACGAGCTGGTATTTTGCATATCCTGACCTTTCTCCCCATAATCTCCTCTAGTAGTATAATCCAAACAAGCAATTCTTATAAAACATGAGTGACATATAGGTTATGGGGTAGTTTTCACAGTGACACATTATGTGTCGCGTCCCTATCACCATTTTTATATATGAAGTAGACATAGCAAGCACAGGTGCACAAAGTGACAAAGAAAAAACAAAACAAGAGAAACAGTTGGATCAATCTTAAGATATTGATACCAATCATAGCAGTCATCATACTCCTCCTGATAGTTTCAGCAGTTACTGTTACGAGCAGTAAAACAAGGGTCGCGTTTCTAAATATAGAGGAAGGACAAGTTGAAGTAGACACAGGCAATGGCTGGCAGGCTGCAGAAGATAGTATGGCTCTTGGTCTTGATGACAAAGTAAGGACTATCGAAGGTAAAGCAGTCATCATATTGTATGAAACAATACTTGTACAGCT
This sequence comes from Candidatus Woesearchaeota archaeon, assembly GCA_013203345.1. Classification (GTDB taxonomy): domain Archaea; phylum Nanobdellota; class Nanobdellia; order Woesearchaeales; family UBA11576; genus JABMQF01. The sequence continues at coordinate 9,815 of JABMQF010000096.1, read as the reverse complement.
GGAAGAAAATACAGAAATTACAATAGAGGAACTTAGCAAAGAGAATGTCAAGGTATACCAGAGCTCAGGATCAACATGGAACAAGTTTGCAGCGATATCAGGCATACAGAGCTATCAGGTCGAAACACCTACAACAGTCGCTACAGTGCGCGGCACTTCATTCTGGGTAGATGTGGAAAGCGTCGGAGTATCTGATGGAAAAGTTAATGTCCAGATAAAAGAAACAGAAAGACCAAAAGAAGAAACAGAAGAAAAACTCCTCGAGCTCACAGCAGGGAAAAAAGTAATGCTCGATAATGAAATACCTATAATAGAAGATTTCTCAGATGAGGACAATCGGCACGTAGTTGAGAAGAAAATAATCACAGTGAAACACCTCAAGAAATTAAGAGATGAAGAGATCAATAAGCACAAGACAACATACGCACTCATCAAGAAGATGAAAGGTTGGTCTGACAAAGATGTCGCAGACTACCTGGATGAGCTTGACCAGGGCAAACATGACATGGAAGAGGTTAAGCGTAACTCTCCTGTCCCTTTGAAATCACTCGATAAGCTCACAAAGATCACAGAAGAGATAATGTCTCAGAACAGGTTCATAAAAGATATGAGAATTGAACCCATAAAAGACAATGTGAAGCAGGAAGTGGATAAGAATCAAGAAAAGGAAGATGAAGATAAACAGAAACCTGAAGATAAAAATAGACAGGAACCTGATCCTCGCGTTTTGCAGACAAACACACAACAGGAAAAAGTAGATAAGACAATAATTCCACAAGATCTGAGGCAGGCCAGGGAATTAAATTGAAAAAGCTCCAGCAATTATCAGGTGAACTCCTAAAGCTGAAAAAGACAAGACTAATGGCTAGCATAGGGCTGGCAGTCGCAGTTGCAGTATTTCTCACCCTTATGTTTTCTGCAGGATTCTACTCAAACATACAGCTCAGACTAGGTGACTTCCTATACGGAGGAGACAGACCGCTTGATGACATAATCATTGTGGCAGTAGATGATAAAAGTTTACAGGAAATTGGAAGATGGCCCTGGGACAGAAACAATTTCACTCAAGTCATCAAACAGCTTGAAGACAGCAAAGTAATAGGATTTGACATAGCTTTCTTTGAACCATCAGACAATAATACAGATGCAAACCTTGCAAATGCTATGCGTGAGCATGGCCAGATTGTTCTTCCAGTAGAATACACCTCGTTCAAACAGATAGGAAACAGAGTCATAGGAGATGGTATGCTTGAACCTATACCTGGATTGCGTGAAGTTGCGTCGAGGGGATACATCAATGTCAACACAGATCTGGATGGTATGACAAGAGCAGTTAACCTCGACATAGAAGGAAAACCTGAACATTTCTCAGCGGCAGTGATGAGACTGATAATAAATAAACAAATACCTGAAGAAAAAAGATATCTTGTTAACTATATAGGCCCCCCGGGCACGTATACTAGATACTCATTTGTTGATGTTCTCGAAGGCAAACACGCAGATTCACTTGATGGAAAGATAGTTTTGATTGGCGCGACAGCACCTGACCTGCACGACAGCTACTTTGTCCCGACATCCAGCGGGAAGGCAATGCCTGGAGTTGAGATACACGCAAATATACTCCAACAGATGCTCACAGGAAAAGAAGTCAAGACAGCACCTGCATGGGTGACTGTGTTGACAATATTAATTGTTGCGCTGGTAGTCGCCGCAGCAGTGTTCTTCCTTCCAGTATGGATCTCGACAGCAGTGTCTTTCGGGATACTGATAATCTACACATTCATCGCGATATCTGCGTTTGGCGCAGGCTGGATAATCAACATGATATATGCGCCTGCAACAGTTCTGACCACATATACTGCTACAATAATATACCACTATTTGTCAGAAAAAAAATCAAGAAAAAAAGTGCTTGGAGCATTTGAAAAATATGTATCAAAAGATGTGATCAAACACATACTCGAGCATCCGGACAGACTTAAACTTGGCGGCGATAAAAGGACAATCACGGTGTTTTTTTCAGATATTCGAGGATTTACCACAATATCAGAAAAATTAAGTCCTGAGCAGCTTGTGCATCTTCTGAACGAATACCTGACAGAGATGACTAATATAATACTTGAATACAATGGAGTGGTGGACAAGTACATGGGTGATGCTATAATGGCATTCTGGAATGCACCACTCAAGCAACCTAAACACGCAGAGAGAGCATGTGTTGTAGCGTTGAAAATGGGAAAAAGGCTCGAAGAGCTTCAGAAGAAATGGTCAGATGAAGGAGTGCCGCATCTTGAGATAGGTATAGGACTGAATACAGGACCTGCAGTTGTAGGAAACATGGGAAGCTATGATAGATTCGACTATACTGCAATGGGAGACACAGTAAACCTTGGTTCTCGACTTGAAGGTCTGAATAAACCATATGGAACAAGGATAATAATCAGTGAAAGCACAAAGCAGAAGATAGGAAAACGATTCATTGTAAGACGTCTTGATAAAGTGCAAGTTAAAGGAAAGAAAGAGCCAATAACAATTTATGATCTGATTGGATTCTCAAAAGGTAATAATCCAGATTTTGTAAATCAGTTTGAGACAGGACTGAAATTATATTTCAAAAAGGATTGGAAAGCTGCTATCAAACAATTTGAACAAGCAGACATGAGCAGGAAAAAAGCAACAGGTGACAATGACAAACCATCCCAATCATACATAGAACGATGCAAAGTATTGATGAAAAAAGATCCTGGAGAAGGATGGGACGGAGTATGGGTCATGAAGACGAAATAAGTAGGTATCAAAACCATAACATTTAAATAGTTAGGTGTCATATATGACACTTATATGACACATACGACCTATCGCACAACCAAGTTGCCTGAGTATTATTTCAAGGAGATAGAGGCCTTTGTAGCTGATTCTGACAAGTATGTATCAGTGTCTGAATTCTTGAGAAGCGCTGTGGAGCAGAAGCTCACCGCAGAGAAGAAAAGGACTAGCACACAGTTCCTGATATTGAAGGATATTGTTTTCACAAAGACGCGGATTGAGCAGATACATGATGCAGTCGCAAAGGCAAGCAAAGTGGATGACTCCGCGATACTCAAGAAGGATTTTGAGATAGTGATAGAGAGGTCGATTGACATCTCACTATATAGATTTCTTGCAAAGTTAATGTATAGATTCATGAAATTCCATCCCTTTGTTGATGGAAACAAGCGGACCGCATTTGTAGCTGTTGATGTATTCCTTAGAATTAACGACATGAAGCTTTCAATCGATGTTGTGCGCGGCAAGAAGACACAGGATGAGAAGTTCATCTGGCAGGCAAGCATACAGCAGAAGAAACAAGAAGACATCGAAAGATTTCTGGAAAAACATACAAAGAATTATTTAAGCAGCAATGACTTTGATATAGAGTTAGAAAAATGCCTGCAGGAGAACAGACAATTGCTGGAAAACCTTTCAGAATAATAAGGGACATCTCTGAGAACATAGATGAAATCCTTCCGCTTTTTAATGAATACAATTGCATTGTGGTGATCTCCAAATACAATAGCGGTAAGTCCAGCTCTGCCACGAACAGGATTTTCTCACACTTCGGAGAATCAAATACAGAATACATTACATTGACGAGACAGGACAAAAACAATGAAGATAAGTACAGGAACCCTACGTTCTGCTTTGGAGATATGCTTGAGAACAAAATTATAATATTTGACGAATTGCATTGCGATGAAGACCTCCTAAGTGAACTGATGAATAATTACATAACTCACTTGATTGAGCGAAATAAGGTGATTATACTATCAAACTTGTACGGTAATAGTAATGATGTAGAATCAGAGATAACTTTGTTCGCTGAGGTGGAAAAAGAAATAATCCCTAATAACACTTTGTTTGTGTTTGTGACAAATGATTAATCTGGGGAAAAAAATCAAGGCTCAAAGAACCTGAGCTTGTCCTCTTTGTGATGCCCAGTCTGCTTTAGAAAAAACGCCCTGCCTAAATTCTCTGTTTCCCGAAGGGGTCCTTTTATTATTGATTCTTTTGATGATTTTTTAGAGCACGATTTGTTTACAAATAAATGTCCCTGTTTTGTTCAACTCTATTTATGTGCAATGAAGGAGTCTATCAATAGTTGTGGGGTGTTTTGTATTACGCTAAACAAAGGGAGGGTTATTTGTGAAATGTCATTATTTCCTATAATTTTATATATTTAACGTTCTTTAGTTATTTATTATGATGTTAGATAATCTTTTGTGTTTTAAGTTCAGTTATTCTGCACTGAAGGATAAAAATAGTGATAGGGCTGCACTAATCCATGCTGTGGCTTTGGGAAAAGGTGATGTGCAAGATGGTTTTGAAGAGTTGGAGAGATTTCCTGTTGTCATGGAATGGTATCGTCTCATAGGGGAGGCGAATGGGTTGGATCCGCGACATCCTTTAGTGGCAGAGGCTTACTGGTTAGGGTCGTCGTTGTTAGATAGGGAATATGATATCACCCCTATACACAATCACCTCGTTGAGCGTTTTCCCGAAAGATTCTCTGATCCGAACATCAGTCCGTCAGCACCTTCAGGACATCCACCTCATCATAATCTGCATGTTATGACTTATGGCATAATAAGCAGGCCTGATTCTTCTGCTGAAGACATCGAAGCGTGCAAAGTTTCTCCTGTTAGACTGCTTTCAGCAGGTAATGTTGAGTCTCTTGTGGATGGGCGACGACTTCAAGTTCAAGATTCTTTTAATCTGGCGAAAGATTATGGAGGCCTTGTTGCGGTTCATTCAAATACGATCTGTAGTACAATCGATGATAAAACAGCTGATGCCATAATGAAATATGGATTCCATATGTAAAAGTAAGAATTAACCGTCAATTATTTATCAACAAACCACCTTTTTTCTATTTCCCTATAACGAATCAATAATAAATTATCTGGCATTGCAGAATCAAACATTGCCAAATCAAAGATTTGACAGGGTTTCAAGCTTCGCTTAAAACCATAAACTTTAGTCCAAAACATCTTTTCCACGCTGAATAAGCGTCTTGCTGCGCTGAGGCGTATCAACCAAGCTTCTTCAGATACTCCCTGCTTGTGCTGTTGTCAAAACAGATGATCACTTTATTGATTGAAGAATTCCTGAACTTCTTTATCGTCGAGACTATTGTCTTTAGGGATGTTTCAGGTGTGATGCCGTATGTCTTCCTGACACACATCACAGGAATTGCTATGCTCTTTGCTTCAAGACTGGACGCTATATTTAGTGCTTTTGTGACTGCTGACCTTATAGTCGACACCGATGCAGGCAACCTTGTTGCATTAACTTTACTTAAGCTGTAGGACATACCTATCGCGTGGATTATAGGTCTTAGGTCTTTTTTTGACCAGGTATTCTGAAGCACTGCCTGACCTCTTCTAAACTGATGTCCTTTCTTGTTTTTTAGGAGTCTTAGACAACCAAGCTGCGCATATGTTGAAGTCCAGTTGTGCTCTTTGTATACTCTTTGGTAATCATTGCAAACACTTTTCGGCAGGCTCTTGAGAATTGACAAGTATTCATTTTTCTCTTTGAGTGTTAGGGGCTGCGACTTATCCCTTATCGCACCAGCTCCACTCGTACCTAAAAGAAGCAGACCGTTCGCAGAATTGATAACTACGTCCACACGCTTGTTCACGGCAAAACCGCGCTGGTAATCTATATGCATTTCATATCTTAGGTATATATGCTTTTTTAATGGTTTTTATTAACTCCCTGATGGGAAAAGGTGTCAAATAAATCTTCTGCAGTGTGTGTTTTCCAGCGAAAGGATTAAATATTGGTTGTTACTATTTAGTGAATATGATGGTTGGGAGAATACCGAGAGCAGTTATATTTGACATTGATGACACACTTTCTCCGACTTCTAAATTCATCGATCTGGTGCTAAGTAGATCAGTTGAGGCTATGAAAGCGAAAGGTATGGATATAGATTCAGTTGAGCAAGCAGTAGAAATATTGCACCACATAAGGATGAACAAAGGAGAGAAATCAGGTAAGAACTTTGATCTTCTCTGTAAGGCATATGACATACCAACTGATCAAGTGTCAAGGATTGTTAGCACAGGTGTAAGAAAATATCACCAAGTAAGGAATGAACTACTCAAACCTAATCTGCATGCACGCGAAGTTCTTGAATATCTTAGCAGTAATAATTACAAGTTAGGTGTTGTGACCAATGGAAACCCTAAAAAGCAGAGGGCAAAGCTAACATATCTTAGACTCGAGGACCACTTAGCACAATACTTCTATGCATCTAATAATCCTGCGACAATGAAGCCAAACCCCTACATGTTACAACAAGCATTAAGCGATATGGGTGTTGAACCTAATAATTCGTTCTATGTTGGAGACAGACCTGAAGACGTTCTTGCAGCGCACAGGGCAGGAATGAAGGCAATAAGATATCTATCAGGAAAGCACAGAGTCAGAACACCAGTATCTGTGCTTCTAGGCCAGGGAATACCAGCTGACGAGATACTTGAAGGAAAACATGACCATCAGATAAAAGAACTCACGCCCGACTACATAATAACAGAACTTCGCAAGATAAAGATAATAGCCAAGGCATACTTGTAGTGATTATCAATATTTAAACTTTACAGATTTTTTGTCCTTGCTAAACACGACCTTCTCAATATTGTAAGTGCCGTACCGAGGAGCTTCTGTGAAACCCTCCCATGCAGCCTCTGCGATAATTCCTTTGTTCAGCCATTCAAACAACCACTCATCAGCGAAAGCAGGATCTTCTTGACGTAAGCCAGAACCCATTCTGACCAACCATTTTGCGTTCAACTCCTCATGCGCTCCGATTGGAGGAGCTATTATTATAGGTAATCCAAGCGCAGTATAGAAAGAAAGTTCGCTTGGCTTTGTCCAGAGAATGTCTGTTGTGTGAAGCACCTCATTGAAACTCTTAAAATATGATTTCTTGTCAAGCTCAGATAAAATGTTCACATGACGTCCAATCTCTTTGCCTAAGCCCTGCTCATCTGCCATATCAGCGAAGTACTTTGCCAGCTCAAGCCTTATTCCTGCGATGATGTTAAGACGTATCTCATGATTCAATATCTTCTTTTTTAAACTCTTCAAAAGTTTCGCGCCAATCTCTCTTTGCGCACCCGCACCACCGATAACAAAAGTTATTGTAAGAGGATGATTGCTTCGACTCTTAAGATTTTTTCCAAGAAATCTTTTCAAAGTATCTCTGTATCTTGTTATAAATACGCCCTTAGGATCAAGATTTGCAAGACGATTGCCAAGATCCTTTGTTGCGATAGACATGTTCTTGCCTGTGTTTTCTTTTGGCAGAGGAAATCCTGTGAACAAAATCTCATCTTCAGAAATGCCATACTCCATAAGTCTCTTAGAGCTGTGCTCTGTAGGTGTAAGATAGTATAACTTCTCTTTTTTTGGATCCTCAGGTACCCATATCCTGTTGATGTCAGTGTCAGTAACAACGCAGTAAACATCTTTTATCTTATTATGCGCCGCCGCCATCGCAGTTGCAAAAAAAGTGCTGATGAAAGGAATATTTTCCCTGCGTGCATAATCTGTAACATTATTGAGAAACCCTTTTCGTATCAGACGGTGCATGTAGATAGAAGCAAGAGTTGGTTTTGAAAGGTCACGGAAAGGATAGTAAGGAGAAATCTTTTGGAAATGATCATACAGTTTCCAAACCATAGGACCTATGATAGGGACTGCACGGAATTGAGATACACCCTCATAATAACGCAAGAACTTTCTCCACTCTTTTTTTTCCCTTTTTGTGACTATCTTATCACTATTAGCATTAATGATACGATCATACGCAATATCTTTAAGAGGATACGCCGCACGTTGATGACCATAACCCATGTCAGCCGCGACAACCCACGCCTTTCCTGAACTCCTCTTTTTTTTATTAACAAGCATTATCAAGGTAGATGTGATATTTGTTTATAAAACTTGTGAGGAGAAAGATGTTGAAAATGTGATGAACCGCATAAGTGCATTAAATTGGTCTATTTCAGACTGCGATTAATACCAAAATAACCTAAAAGCCCAAGGATAACTATCAACAAAGACAGGACAGGTCCGAATACATCAGAGTCCTTTGCGACATCTGTCACGTATTCTATAATATTCGATAAAAGTTTCTTAATAGCACCAGTGTCGGGGTTATTCTTTGTGAAAGACTGCCTCTTGATTATGTTTTCGAATGCCCTGCCTGCTTCTTTCGCGCTATTGCCTGTAACATGTGTCCTGACCGTTCCATTTCCAGTATTCTCCGATGGCCTGACTACTGCAATAGCAGGATTCCCGCTACTTCCTGACGATACTTCAGGAGCAGAATATGAGGGCATTGACTGGCTTGCACCTGTAGTGTCGACAGCACCCCTACCCCCACCACCTCCTGAACCCCTCTTTGGGGATCCAGAAGACTGTTCTTCTTCATCCATAGGAGTTATTTCGCATGCATCACCCACGCCGTCATTGTCAGAATCTGTCTGCGTGGGATTGGATACGTCGGGGCAGTTGTCTTCTGAAACTATGATTGAATCGTTATCCGGATCTTCTGAATCAGCAAGACAAGTTAACGGAAAAGTCACGAAGACCTGAGGTAATAGCTGTGCCATTGGGTACTCGAACCTCAGTGTGTTCGGGTCGTTATCCTCGTCTTCTTCCCTTACGATAACACCATAATCGCTCATTCCGATGTTTAGGTTGTCATCTGTGTCAGGTGAGAAGAGCGAAACTACACTAGTGTCCACATCAAGATCAAGGTCTGCATTTCCTGTTATGTTCCACCTGATAGTTTCGTTGCCTGCCAGTGTATCAAAATTCTTTTCCAATGTTGTCAAAGACATATTGATTGCTGCATTAATTGGCCTATAACCTGTTCCCGGAGCACCAAGGTCTAAAATACCGCCGCCGACTGTCACAACTTTAGCTTCAAGAGCACCACCAGTTAGTGCATTTGAATCTGTGAAGTCAACAAGCATTCTATAGTCCTCAGCTGCTGCATCATACACATAGAAAGAATATGTATAACCGCCTACACTGATGCTTCCTGTACAGTTGTCAAGAGCCAAACCACAGTTTGCAGTGTACTGTGCAGTGATGGATCCGCCTGTTCCAACATCTGTTAACTGGACAAGTTCATTGCCGTCGTCAACTGAGTTGAATCTTAGAACCCTTGTCACGCCTGTATCCTGCTCGCCGTTATGGGTCACAACGAAATAGTCGTCTTCACGGACAACATAGTTGCTGGCATTTGCAGAGTCAGAGTCAGCTACTCCAAATACGAGTGCTTTATCATCTTCTCCGTGATAGATGCCGCTTGCGTTGCCGTAGGCTAATCTTATGTTGCTATAATCAATACCCTGAGTGTTTGTAAAGCTCAGTTTATACTGATCATCGCTACCCGCCTTGATTTCTATCTCATTCACACCAGGGTCAGACAGTCCTTCATACCTGAAGTCCCATTCATCCACCAACATGCCTTCAGGCTCATCCATCTTCTCCCTCAGGCCCTGACCCGCAGCGATGTAAGGCTCACCACCAAGACCGTTGGTGTACAGCAGATATTCTATCTTGTTGATTGTGAGCTCATCTGTAGTATTACTGTAATCTATGTTGACTACAGCGTCTTCAATATGTTCATCATTGACTTCAACAACACCATCTACAGAACTGCCTACAGGATCCTCATCCTGAAACATGATAGTATCTGATGCGCGTCTCAGTCGTAATGCCAGAACACCATCAGTTGAAAAATTAGCTTCAAT
>JABMQF010000095.1 GCA_013203345.1 Candidatus Woesearchaeota archaeon | reverse complement strand
CTGGCGTTGCTTGGCTGCCTGCGCTAAACCCTTGCCGCGCTCGCACGGCAGGGTTATTTGATGTTGTTCGCCCAACTGCGTTAGGTTTTTTCAGTAGGGTATTTAGGCTCGCTAGGCGGCAATGGTTGCGCAGGCAGCGGTAGAGCTGTTAGAATTACTGGAGTAGGAGTTAGAGGAAATATTGGCGCAGGCAGCGTATTTGGTGTTGCAGGCAGTCGGCAGTATTGACTTATTACACACTACTGAGCCAAACACTTTATTAACACACACCCATTCACAAACCAGTCGATGATGAGGTTATTCCCGACTGAGCCTTCGGGCTTTGATGAAAGGATAAAACCTCTGAGACACTTTCTCATTTCCTGTCCTTAATGAAAAATAACAGCGCAGGCACTATGAACATTATCGCCGCACTTATCTTGAAAGCAGTGTTTATGTTGTAAAAATCCGCGAGCCAACCCACAAATGGGATGAGGATCGCAATGCCTATCTGACCTGTGAAATTATACATAGAGATTACTGTCGCTCTCTTGCTTGAACTTACTTCCGAATTAAGCAGATGATGTACAACAGGGTTTCTGAGACCAAAGAATATTGAAGAAAGCGAAAAGATTATCGCTGCTGTCAAATGTCCTGTTAGAGTCGCAATTATTGTAATAACTGGTGAGATTGTTGCCGCAAGTATCAATGTAAGCTTGTTACCAATCCTTTCAGACACTGCATGAGAAAAGTAATGGCCTAAAGAAGACAATCCAAAAACAGCAGCACTTATATAACCAAAATACATAAGAGGCACACCTTTGAATTCAAAGAAAACAGGATTCAAAAGATGAAGACACTCCCCCATTCCCCAAAGGAAAAAACCTGCAATTACCAGTATCAAAATCTGTCGGTTTCTGAGCACCAATCTTGAAGACTCTATCATATGCTTGAATATGTTCCTGTGCCCCTCTTTCTCGTACTCAGGCTCCTGTAAAAACAACGAAAGGACAAAAGAAATACTCACCGGCACTAAAGAGAAAAGAACAGTCAGTGATAATGAAATTCCAGCCAGATGCCCTCCTATTATCGAACCAATAGAAGCACCGATAGGCCACAATGCATGATAATTTCCAATTACCTTCTTAAAATAGCGCTCTTTTTTCTCTGCTTTCAAAGTATCATAAATTAAAGCACTGTCTGTTCCACTTCTAAGGCTTCTCCCAAATGAGTTAGTCAAAGCAAACAGAAAGAAAAAAATCATGCTCCCACCAATATACAGGAATGTAAAACCCACAAAAGTCATGAAGAAAGATACAATCAGAGTCTTTTTTCTGCCAAAAAGATCTGCAATCGCTCCACTTGGCACTTCAAACACTGCGAACGCAATAGCTTCAATCGCAAATATCAGAGCAACATTACTGAGAGTGAAAAGATGCGATTCATAGTAAAGAGCGCGAACAGGGAGAAAAAAGATAAGACCACTTATTATGCACGAAATGTACATCAACAATATGTTCCGGGATTTAAGCCCAATTCTGTTGAAAACCATTTATATTAATCTCCCTAATCCTACAAAACCAACAACAATATTTAAATACACTTCTTTTTTATGCAGTGAAGATGAAGACAGATAAAGAGCTTAAGAAATGGTTCAAAGAAGTGGCTTCTGAATCACCTGATAAATATTATGCTACAGATATTCTTGAGCGAGAGGGATTCCTCCGTAAGAAATGCAAATGCGGTCTCTGGTTCTGGACAGTCAACAAAAATCAGGAAGTATGCGGAGATCCCGCATGCCAGGGAGGCACAAATGTAGTCGAAGAAAATCCTTCCAAAGTAAAACTGAGCTTCATAGAAGTATGGGAACAGTTCAAAAAGATGTTCTCTTCATGGGGATATAAGCCAGTGGCGAGATATCCTGTTGTAGCGCGTTGGAACCCTACCACAGATTTCACAATGGCATCCATTGCCGCGTTCCAACCATATGTAATATCAGGAGAGGTCGAGCCGCCTGCGCAAAAGCTCGTGATACCACAATTCTGCCTGCGTTTCGGAGATGTTGACAATGTAGGGGTAACTGGATCGCATTGCACAGGATTCGTCATGATAGGACAGCATATATTTGTAGAACCATCAAAATGGGATCAGAACAAATTATTTGAAGACATATACAAATACATAACAGAAGGTGTTGGAATCCCAAAGTCTGAGCTGACATTACATGAAGACGCATGGGCAGGAGGCGCTAACTACGGGCCCTGCATGGAATTCTTCTCAAGAGGTGTTGAACTTTTCAATCAAGTTTACATGCTTTACGAGCACAGAGAATCAGGCGATAAAGAACTCGATATAAAGGTCCTTGATATGGGTCTTGGAATGGAAAGAGTGGCGTGGTTCTCTCAGGGCGCTCCGAACATATACGAGGCAACGTTTCCAGAAGTTCTACGCAAGCTCGAGAAAAGGACAAATGTCCAGCATGATGTTGATCTCTTTAAAAAATTCTCACAATACTCCTCACTCCTCAACGTAGATGAAGTTGATGACATCAATAAGGTGTGGGAAGAGGTTGGGGAAAAACTCAACATGGACGGGGCAGCACTCAAAAAAAGTATAACACCCATGACTGCAATATACTCTGTCGCAGAACACACAAGAGCACTACTCGTCGCAATCAATGATGGCGCGCTACCATCAAATGTTGGTGGAGGATATAACCTCAGGGTGATATTGAGAAGGGCTCTGGGTTTTATCGATCAGTATGGATGGGATGTTAAGCTGAAAGAAGTCGCAAAATGGCATGCAGAAGAACTACAGCCAATATTTCCAGAACTAATTGAAAACATCGATGAAATAGGTAAAATACTTGACGTCGAGACAGGTAAGCACTATGCTACAAAGGAAAAAGCCAAACACATAGTTGAAAGGATAATCTACAAAGAGATTGAAACAGAAACCCTGCTCAAACTTTATGACAGCGACGGCATAAGCCCTGCAACAGTCAAAGAAGAGGCAGAGAAACACGGGAAGATAATAATAATACCTGATAATTTCTATGCTCTTGTCGCACAGAGACATGAACAGAAAGTCAAAAAGCTTGCCACAAAAAAAGAGCATGATATAGACCTTAAGGGAGTGCCTGATACTGAAATTTTGTATTGGGGGTCACACACAAAACTGGAGTTTGACGCGAAAGTTATAAAGATTGTGGGCGACAAGGCTGTGCTGGACAGGACTGCATTCTACCCAACATCAGGAGGCCAACTTCATGACATCGGCATAATAGGTGATGCTGAAATCACAGAGGTGTTCAAGCAAGGATCACATGTAGTGCACACATTCAAAGGTGCGTTGAAAGAAGGTGAGACTGTAAAATGCGTTGTCGACGCAGAAAGAAGACTGCAACTTGCAATCCATCATACCGCAACCCATATCGTAAATGGGGCTGCGAAACATGTTCTTGGAATGCATGTATGGCAGGCAGGCGCGGCAAAGACACTAGAAAAATCACGTCTCGACATAACACATTATGAATCCTTGACAAAGGAAGAGATGGAAAAGATAGAATCTGCAGCGAATGACACAGTGAAAAAAGACATACCAGTTAATAAGATGCTGATCCCAAGGAAAGAGGCAGAGGAGAAGTATGGATTTGCACTCTACCAAGGAGGGGCTGTGCCTGGAAAGATGATACGCGTTGTAGAGATACCTGACGTCGACGTGGAGGCGTGTGGCGGAACACACCTCGACAGGACAGGGGAAGTCGGCGAGATAAAAATAATCAAGAGCACAAAACTCCAAGATGGAATAGTAAGGCTCGAGTTTGCCGCAGGCAAGGCAGCAGAAAAAGCAGAGCAGCAGGAATCTGCCCAACTTAGCGAGATAGCTGCTGTGCTGGGAGTCAATAATGATCAAGTGCCTGCAAGGGCTGCAGAACTTTTCCAGAAATGGAAGAAAGCAAAGAAGACATTGAAGAAAAAACAACCCCTTGCTGCAGAAGATCTGGAAATGGTAAGCAATGATATTTTCCAGGGAACAGATGAAGAAGTGATTGAAGAGACAGCGAAGATACTCAAGACACCTGTGAAAGATGTGGAAAAGGCTGTGAAAAAGTTTCTCAAAGAGATTGAGGAGATGGGGAAGGGTGTTGAGTGAGCTGGAAAAATGTGCGCACTAATCAAACAGTGCTGTCTTAATGCCACTCAAAGTTTCTAATAAGAACATAAAATATTTTTTCATTCTTATTCCAGGTAATCTCTGAACCTTTTAATTGCGAGCACCGCCACAATACTGATTGCCATCCAGATCACCAAAGCAAGAATATCAACAGAAATATTATTGACCGTCTGGCCGTAGAATGCCACCTTGTTAAATGCTGTGAGCGCTATCTTACTGGGCAGATTCAATGCAAAATAGCTCACGAAGTTGCTCATCCTCTCGACAGGATATAGGAAACCAGATAGGAAAAGTAGGAATATAAGGAAGAAAGTGGTCACAAGCAATGTTATAGACTCTTTCTTGATTAGGTAAGCCAAACCCGCACCCAATAGTATTAAAGTACTTATAAGTAAAAATCCTAATAATGCAATACACGGTAAGTTTGCAATAATTGGTATCATAAAAACGAAATTTCCTACAATAAGCATGCAAATAACAGGGATAATAATTATCAGAAATGATGATATATAGACTGACAAAAAATCGTGAATGAAAACTCCTCTGACAAGTTTGACCCTCTTGTAAGCAGGAGAGTTCACATTCTGTAGACAGACAAAATTTGATACCAGTATTGATAAAAACAAGACCATGACAAAGAATATCGTCGGAAACAATGTTTGCAGAGATACCATGCTAAAACCTTTCTCGGCTTCTTCCTGAGTGATTTGACTCGTCTCTATATTTGTTTCAGAAGCATATCTTTTCGCAGCTAGCAGCCTATATGCAGGTAGGTTTTCTATAGTTATAGGGTTAATTAGGTTGCTCGAATCAAATGAATCCAAACCCCCAAACTCATTCTGAATAGCAGTCAACTCGTTTTCTTTTTGCATGACCCGCACTTTATAGTTATAAAAGTCTGCTTTAACCTGTTTTAACTTTCTTATCTGGCTGTCAATCCCACGCAAGTAAGCGTTCCCTTCATCTATCCTTCCCCTGTAATCATATATTTTTCCATCCATCCGGTTGAGATTATTTTTTGCATCGCGATTATAATCGCCTATTGTGTTGCTTGCGGAGTTGGCGCGGGAGTCAATAAGATTCCCATAATAAATTGCAGTGGGATCTGTTGAAACTTCCACGTTTTGAGTATAGCTCTGGATGTCTGACAAGTAAGACGTGCTGGCAGAATAAAATGACCTTCTCTGGCTGCTCAGCTCAGAATGCAATGAATCAAGATCATCCACATCAGAGTCCATCTCATCTAATGTATTGGAAATATAGTCTCTAGAAGATGATAAGCTCCATATTGTTTCGTCAGTATCTGAGATGTATCCATCCAGTTCGGAATTAACAGTGCTCAAGTCATTTTTGAACACTTCAACCTTTTGAATGGTAAGTACTAAATTATTAAGGAAGCTATCAGTCATATCTGTTGACTTCTTTCTCTTTATGCCGTCAATAGTAGTTTTTATTCGTTCGATAATCTCCCAGATTATAGGCTCTCTAGTGTCATCGAAATTGATTGTTATCTTGACAGGATCGTTACCTTCAACGCGAATACAAGCATATTGGGCTGCCAGTTTCAAGTCCCTTAGGCAGGCATCTATTCTACCATACTCTGAAATATCAAGGTATGGAAATGATGTTCTTATTTGTTCGGCGCTGAAACTGCCATATGGATCAATAATCACTCCCACAGGCACGTCCCTTAAACCGTTTGGGTTGAATGACAGAAATACAAGACCAACAAGGAGCAAAGGAAACACTAACAGCAATGTTACTGATTTCCAATTTCGCATAAATCCTTTCAGGCTTGCGGTGACAAGAGGTATGGTTTTAATCATGTTATCAGTTTCCCTCCATATCCTTTCTGAAAAGCGCTTCAAGATATTGTTCAAGATTACGGGTCAGTGAGGCTGTCATTGCTGTACGCAGTGCATCGTCGTTGTAGAATCTTCCATTGAGGATAAGTGCGAACTGATTGCAATTCTTCTCCATGTTTCCAAGAAGATGGCTGGAGATGATAATTATCTTCCCCTGACTTGAAAGCTCCTTCAATAGATCCCAGATGAATTTTGTCAATGTTACATCAAGCCCTGCAAATGGTTCGTCGAGAATTATTATAGCAGGAGAATGTATAAGAGTAACAGCAAGATCTGCTCGTTTTCGCATGCCTCCTGATAGTTGAATAATCTTCTTGTTTCCACTATCTTTAAGGCCCAACCTTGCAAGAAGAGTTTTCGCTCGTTTTTCCATCACCTTTTTCTTTATTTTATGTAACTGCGAAAATATCTTGATGTTTTCTTTGATTGTCAGAAATGGATATAAGGAGTTCTCTTGAGGAGATAACCCAATCACTTCATCAAGCTTGCATTTATTCCCCTTAATACTTGTCTTGACACTTCCTTTGATTGGCCTTTTCAACCCAACAATCGTGTTTAGCACTGTTGATTTCCCAGACCCTGATCTCCCAACAAGACCTAAAATATCACCTTCCTTAAGCGTGAATGATATGTGAGAAACCTTGAACTTTTTATGGGCTGTGCTAAGGTTCTTGACTTCCAGCAAGACCTTCTTTTTCTGCTCAGTACCTTTAATTTCTGGATTATGAACTTTGTGCGGTTTATGATGCGCGTAACTATGCTTGGGACTTGGGTTCATATACCAACCTCTTTTTAAACAACAACGTGCTTGTTCGTTTATAAATATTACTTAAAAAGCCCTTGATTAGAACATACCTAACTAAATGAAGCAGCAGTCAGGCCAAGAGCAATGAAAAAATGTTTTTTCGTCCCTTATTCTTGACGACAAAAGCATGACAAAGTATTTAAAATTTAAAAGATAACCTTGTTTATGGTGGTTAGTAAAATGATCTCGATACGCACATTCATCTTAATGGTACTGCTTCTGGCAGTTCTGACCTTTTCTGCAGCAGCGGCTGAAGCAGCATCCTCGAATCTTGAGTTAGACAGGATAGAAATAACATCAGGAGGGGAGAACCTGCTAGTCACAAGCAGTAATTCAGGAAGGATTGATGTCGAACCAGGAGATGAGCTAAGCATAAGGGTGCGTATAAGAAATACGCTTGATGATGACACAGATGAGACTATAGAGGATGCATCAGTCTCTGTACGGATTGAAGGGATGGATGAAACAGATACTATTGACTTCTCGGAAAAAGTAGACATAAGGGCGGAAAATTACAAGACAGTCAAGCTTAGGCTGCGAATACCAGGTGATGCCCGCTCAGAAGAGAGTTATGACCTGGAGATAAAGGTATCAGGCAGAAATTCTCAGGGAGTTGTGCAAGATGATGAAGCTGTCTTTGACTTAGAAGTTATGCGTGATGAACACAAAATAGTCTTTGATAAATTCCATTTGTCAGATCCTAACTGTGACGGATTCTCTACACTAACAATCGAGCTTCGCAATGTTGGTGAATGGGCTGAAGAGGATGTGAAGCTCGTCGTCGGATCGGGCAGGACAGGGACAATATTTCGGGACTTGTTTGACCTAGAAAGTGTGAACGACTTTATCGATGAAAGCGAGTACAGCAGACAGAAGAGGGTCGATTTGACATCGCTCAGATCTGGCAGGTATACAATCACCGCGACAGCCACTTACGACTTGAACGAAAATACAGAAAATACTGATCTCTGGGTACATCCATGCGGTAGCCAAGCTGGATGGAGCGATGGTGAGATGAGAGAAGGTAGTGTTGAACAGGCGACTGAAAGATATTCAAACCCGAAAAGAGACACAAAATTTCTTTTTGCAGATGCCCAAGATACAGACATGATCGAAGTACATCTTCCAGAGCAGGAAATTAATCAGCAATACAATTTACCTGGTCAAGATAAGAAAGACGACAAGGGAGGAGATACAATCTCTTTTGGCACGTTGGTGCTTTTACTTGCAAACATCGTGTTGATAATATTCATAATACTCATCATACGTGCAGCATACGAATGATGATGTAATCATTGATAATCGACGAGCCTTTTCTGAGTATTCTGCTGGTCTATTAATTTACTTTGCTTGAGCAAGATGTCAAGATCAAAACCAAACTTCTTTCTAACAAAAGCACAAGCATACTTCATCATTAACTCTCTTGAACTGAACTCAATCGGCTTTGACAATAATGATTTTCTGGTCGCCTCCCGAACCACCCAAACACCCAGTGGAGCCCAGTACTCATTTGTTATGAACCTTAGAGCAAGAACTCCTGCCTGTCTTTTGGTGTTTGATAATTTCTCAAGAATTGCATGGCGCGCAGCATAATAACCTCCAGCAGTATTATGAGCATAATTTTTCCTTCCATCGTAATTCTCATAGTCAGTCGCAAAACTGCTATGCTCTCCGACGACAGTCTCAAAAAGTTCATAGCTCCAACAGTTAGGCATCAAGAGTATAAGATAATAATTTCCTAAATAACCACCAAAGAAAGCAACATTTTCTGACTCCTTGAACTTCTTCACATCGTCAGTAAGCTGTTTACCTATAATATCATCTACCGCAGTTATTGACCACCTTGTCGGAACTAGTTTTCTTTCCTTTTTCACACCTAAATTCCCGACGCTGAGTATCTTTGTTAGGTAATGCTCGTCATAATTTTTTCTCAGAACTGATATGGCATCAGATGCCTTGACATCTGTCTCTGATACGAGCTTGTCAACATTATGAGGTATCTTAGGATTCTCTGTCAGCCGCACTTTTTTCAGCTTAACCCTAGGTCCATGAGGCATTGTGTCCTGATTGAAGTTAAGAGCGAATGATGGTTTCTTATCGAGATTAATCTCTATATCAACAGGCTTGTGTGCAAGAGATACCTCTTGTGAAATCTCAAGCATGCGGTCTTTAAAACTTCTAATATTTGTCTTGAACCCTGAATTAATAAGAGCAGTACGTTTGTCAATAACATCAGGTATCTTAAAATCATTAGCACTCCATAAAAGAGGTGCATCATGGTCATCGTAATGATCTGTGGAAAGGATGCCGACGTTTATGTCAGGATATCCATACCTCCCTATGAATACATTAGGCGCTTCACCGAAGAAGTCCTGCTTTGCCTGCAGATTAACGCGCTTTTGACTCATTATCTTTGTCGCGATAGCGCACACAGGCCTTTTGCAGAAACCACGACCCTTGCACTTTATACAGCGTATGTTCATAAAATAAGAAAATCAACAGAGGTATAAATAAATTCTGAGTGTAAAAAGAAACTAACCCAAGAGCGAGATTTTCAGGGGGATGTAAGAAAACATACACCCTCAGGCAGGAGCAGAAACAACTATTAGCTGTTTCTAATAATATGAAAGCAGAACAAATATATAAATGTTTCGCTTTTGTTGTCACTGTCCGGTGACTACAAAGAGGTTTTTACTTACATTGTAAGTATTAAATTTATATTCTTAAACAACTAATCAAACTATAATAAATCAGAAAAAACAAAAAAAACAAAAAAAATTCAGGCTGCTACCAGTAAAAATAGCGGTACAAACACCAAAGAAACAATACTCATCAGCTTGATAAGTATGTTAATGCTTGGTCCTGCTGTATCCTTGAAAGGATCACCCACAGTATCTCCGACCACAGCTGCCTTGTGAGCATCAGAACCCTTACCACCAAACTTGCCCATCTCAATTAACTTCTTTGCATTATCCCATGCACCGCCTGAATTAGCCATGAAGATAGCCATCACAATACCTGACGCAAGAGAACCTGCAAGAAGACCGCCAAGAGCCTCTACACCCAGAGACAAACCAATAATGATTGGCACTACAACCGCCATCAAACCAGGCAAAATCATCCTTCTCAAAGCACCACGAGTAGCTATATCAACACAACGTGCGTAATCAGCTTCTGCTTTACCTTCCATTAAACCCTTAATAGACTTGAACTGCCTCCTAACTTCCTTAATCATATCAAAAGCAGCATCACCAACAGCATTCATAGCCATTGAACTGAACAGATAAGGCAAAAATCCACCAATAAGAAGTCCAATAATGACCTCTGGCTTTAGCAGAGAAATCACTTCAAGGTTAGCAGTTGTAGCATATGTGGCAAACAATGCAAGAGCAGTCAATGCAGCAGAACCAATTGCGAACCCCTTACCTATGGCAGCAGTTGTGTTGCCAAGAGAATCCAGTGCATCAGTCCTTTTCCTGACTTTTGCCCCTAGCTTAGACATCTCAGCTATACCACCAGCATTGTCAGCGACAGGTCCATATGCATCGATAGCAAGACTAATACCTAGTGTTGAAAGCATACCAACACCTGCCATAGCAATACCGTAAAGACCTGCAAAATGGAACGCAACATATATTGCCACACAAACCACGAGCACAGGAAGAGCAGTTGATGACATACCTACTGCAAGACCCTTAATAATGCATGTTGCAGCGCCAGTCTTGGCAGACTCTGAAATCTTCTTAACAGGCTTATGGTCATAAGATGTGTAATACTCAGTTATGTAACCAATAACCACACCCGCAACCAATCCTGCCACAACAGCCCAGAAAACATCAAGACTCTGCAAGTAAAACATCGACAGGAAATAAGCAGCTATCAAAACAAGAACAGAACTCGACCACAAACCTACTCTTAGCGCAATTCCAAGATTCTTCTCTTTCTTTGCCCTTACAAAAAAAGTACCTATTATTGACGCTATGATGCCTGACCCCGCTATCGACAGAGGGAGCAGGATACCTGCCTCATTGAATACAATGACTCCCAATGCCATCGCAGCGATAAGTGATCCTACATAACTCTCAAACAAATCAGCACCCATCCCTGCGACATCTCCAACATTATCACCCACATTATCAGCGATTGTTGCAGGATTTCTTGGATCATCTTCTGGAATACCTGCTTCAACTTTACCGACGAGATCAG
>JABMQF010000094.1 GCA_013203345.1 Candidatus Woesearchaeota archaeon | reverse complement strand
AGTATACTTGACCTGGAGCTTCTCAAGAAACATTTTGAAGGTGCTGATTATGTTTTGCATCAGGCAGCTATACCGTCTGTTCCTAAATCTGTTAAAGATCCTATATCTAGCAATGAAGCGAACATCACAGGTACACTGAATGTTCTTGTAGCTGCAAGAGACTGCAAGGTGAAAAGAGTGGTCTATGCAGCATCAAGCTCTGCTTATGGTGATACTCCAACTCTGCCAAAAGTAGAGACAATGCCTACAACTTCATTATCTCCTTATGCTCTACAAAAACTTACTGGAGAACACTACTGCAGGATATTCAGCGCTCTTTATGATATTGAGACAGTGGCTCTGCGTTATTTCAATGTCTTCGGCCCAAGGCAGGATCCTTCATCATTCTATTCTGCAGTTATACCTAAGTTCATAACAGCAATAGCAAAAGATGAACAGCCGACAATATTTGGTGATGGTGAGACGAGCAGGGATTTTTGTTATATTTCAAATGTGGTCAATGCAAATCTTTTGGCATGTACTGCCAAAGGTGTCTCAGGCGAGGTTTTCAATATAGCGTGCGGTGAGAGGACAAGTCTTCTTCAGCTTGTTGAAAAGATAAGTAATATTCTAGGAAAGGACATTAAAGCATTGCACGAAGAAGAACGTGCAGGAGATGTCAAACATTCTTTAGCAGATATTTCAAAGGCAAAGAATATGCTTGGCTACGAGGTTTTAGTTCCTTTTGATGAAGGACTTAAGTTGACAACAGATTGGTGTAAGGGTGAATTGAAATGAACAGGAAGATATGCATAGTAGGACTTGGGTATGTTGGTTTGCCACTTGCTGTTGCATTCGGCAGGAAGCATCCTGTTGTCGGGTTTGACATTCAGGAGCAGAAGATTGCTCAGCTGAAGCAGGGTCAGGATTCCATGGGCGAGCTTTCAGAGGATGAGTTGCGTTCAGCAGATATTAATTATACCGACGACCCTGTAGATATAACTGCTTGTGATTTCATAATTGTCGCGGTTCCGACCCCTATAGATTCTCATAACAGGCCTGATCTGACTCCTATGATAAAGGCATCCGAGACAGTAGGGAAGAATCTTTCAAAAGACAGCATTGTGGTCTATGAGAGCACAGTGTATCCTGGCGTGACTGAGGAAGTGTGCGTGCCAGTGCTAGAGAAAGAGTCAGGACTCAAGTGCGGAGTGGATTTCAAGGTTGGCTACAGCCCTGAGAGAATAAATCCTGGCGATAAGGATCATACTATCGACAAGATAATCAAGGTGGTCTCAGGCCAGGACAAGGAATCGCTGGACATTGTCGCCGAAGTCTACGGGAGTATAATACCTGCAGGCATACACAAGGCACCTTCAATCAAGGTCGCCGAGGCAGCGAAGGTGATTGAGAACATCCAGCGTGATATAAACATAGCTCTCATGAATGAACTTGCCATGATATTTCGCAAGGTGGGAATAAGCACGTTCGATGTTCTGGAGGCTGCAGGGACAAAATGGAATTTTCATAAGTATACTCCTGGCCTTGTCGGCGGCCATTGCATAGGTGTTGATCCTTACTATCTTGTTTACAAGGCAGAGGAGATGGGCTATCATCCGAAGATCATAAACGCGGGTAGGAGCATAAATGATGATATGCATAAGACTGTCGTCGACATGATAATGAAGGGCCTGATTCAGGCCGGCAAGGCGATAAAGAACTCTAAGATTCTTATTTTGGGATTGACATTCAAGGAGAACCTGAATGATTACAGGAATTCAAGGGCAAAGCATCTAATCAAAGAGCTCAGGGAATTCGAGATGGATGTTGTTGCATGTGAACCTTATCTTGACAAAGAGGTTGTCAAAAAGGAATTTGGTGTTGAGAACATTCCTCTGGACGGGCTTTCAGGATCTTTTGATGCTGTGGTGCTTGTCACTGCGCATGATGATTTCAAGAAACTTACGCTAGACAGGCTAAAGCAGTTGATGAACTCTGATAGCATACTGGTTGACATCAAGAATTTTTATAAATCCAAAGAAGCTGATGAGCTTGGGATAAGAAGGATCACTTTCTGATGGGTGGATAAATTGAGATACAAAGTCGCTGTGGTTTTAGGAACAAGACCTGAGATAATTAAGATGTCTCCTGTCATAAGGGAGCTCAGGAGGAGAAAGATTAACTATTTTGTAATCCATACTGGTCAGCATTATTCTGAGAACATGGATACATTGTTCTTCAAGGAGCTTGATATTGCAAAGCCTAAATACAATCTTGGTGCAGGAGGTCTTCCATTCAATAAGCAGATAGGTTTCATGGTCAATGGAATTGAGAAGATTTTCAGAAAGGAAGTGCCTTACGTGTGCATTGTTCAGGGAGACACTGTTAGTGTGATTGCAGGAGCTCTTGCTGCAAAGAAGCTTGATATTGTTGTGGTTCATCACGAGGCAGGCCTGAGGAGTCATGATATCACTATGCCTGAGGAGATCAACAGGATAATCACTGATCACATATCTGAACTTTTGTGCTTCCCGACTAAGGATGCTTTGAAGAACCTTCAGGAAGAGCAGTTCAATCCAATGCTTTACAGGAATACTGGCAATACTGTTGTTGATGCTGTTAATCAGAACTTGGAGATTGCTAAGAGGAAGAAGGCAGGGCTGCTTGAGAGTCTCAAACTTGAGTATAAGAAGTATTTTTTGACCACATTCCATCGTGCTGAGAACGTTGATAAGAAAGAGAGGTTGAAGGGTATCATTGATGGGCTGTCAAAAGTTGCTGATAAACACAGGGATCGCATGATTGTCCTCCCTTTACATCCAAGAACAAAGAAGAAGATCAAAGAATTCAAATTGAAGATGCACAAAAATATTAAGATAATCAATCCAGTGGGCTATTTGGAGTTTTTGATTCTGGAGGAAGGAGCAGAGTTGATACTGTCTGATTCTGGAGGTATTCAGGAAGAGGCAAGCATACTGAAAGTTCCTTGCGTCACATTGAGGGATAATACTGAGCGTCCTGAGACTTTATCTGCGGGAATGAATGTTCTCGCAGGTACTAATCCTATCTTGATAGCAAAGTGTGCCGAACAGATGTTAAGAAAAAAGATAGTCTGGAAAAATGTTTTTGGATATGGGAAAGCAGCAGTTAAGATAATAGATGCTATTGAGGCGCTGATGAAGAAACGCAGGAATGTGTTTGCAATATTCAGGTGGTTGTTTCTTTCATTGAGGCGTAATATTGTCAATATTTTTTCAAGAAGGTGAATTCAATGAATGTTTGCGTGGTAGGACTTGGATACATGGGATTACCGACAGCTCTTCTGCTTGCGAAAGCAGGATGTGATGTGTTTGGTTTTGATATAGTCAGGGAGAAGGTTGATAATTTGAACCAGGGCATATTGCCTTTTGATGAGTCTGGAATGGATGAGTTGTTCACGTCAGCAAAGGATAGGTTCAGGGCATTCTCTGATCTGGAGACGATTCCGGATGTTGATGTTTTTCTTATTGCAGTTCCAACACCTTTCAGCAAGGATAAGACATGCGACTTAAAATATGTTGAGTCTGCCACAGAATCAATAACACATCTCATAAGACCAGGATCATTGGTAATACTCGAGTCTACTGTGCGGCCTGGAACAACAGTTGATGTTGTCAGACCTCTTCTGGAGAAGTCCGGACTGAAGGCAGGACAGGATTTCAGTCTAGCATATGTCTCTGAGAAGGCTATACCTGGAAACACCATCATTGAGATGGTGAACAATGACCGAATCATCGGCGGAATTGATGATAAGAGCTGTGAGAGAACCAAGGAATTATACCAGAAATTTGTGAAGGGTGATATTTTTTTGACAAGCTGTACTATGGCTGAGACTGCTAAGCTTGTTGAGAACGCTTACAGGGATGTGAACATAGCGTTCGCGAATGAGCTTGTCAGGATATGTGAGCCTCTTGGAATAGACACCTGGGAAGTTATCAAGCTTGCTAACAAGCATCCGAGGGTGGATGTTCATCTTCCAGGACCTGGTGTGGGTGGGCATTGCATAGCAGTTGACCCTTGGTTCCTTGTACAGGGAGTTGATGCTGATTCATCAAGGCTGGTGAGGGTGGCGAGGGATATAAATGATTCAGCACCAGGATATGTTTTCGGGTTGTTGAAAAAGATTATTGCTAAAAACAATATACAGTCGCCAAGGATAGGGATATTAGGTGTTGCATATAAGAAGAATGTGGATGATGCAAGATCAACACCATCTGAAGACATTATATCATTGTGCGGATCAGAAGGCTGGAATGTAATGATCCACGATCCATATGTTACAGATTTTCCTCACAAGATATCAAAAGACATTTCCGACGTGATAAGGAATTCAGATGTCCTGGTTATTATCACAGACCATGATGATTACAGGAAAGTTGACTTTTCAGGAAGCGTTGTGCTGGACACTCGCAACATGGAAATTAAGGCAAAGGAATATCATGTGTTGGGGGCAAGAGAATGACTGATGAGTTAACAGGCAAGAGGATACTTGTGACAGGAGGGGCAGGTGCAATAGGTAGTAACCTTGTCGGAGAGCTTTCAAAGCAGGATTGTAGAATAGTCATCCTTGATGATCTGAGTTCAGGATTCAATGATATGATTCCTGTGGAGGATAATGTGAAGTTTATCAAAGGATCAATACTTGACACTGACTTGCTCGACAGGATTTTTTCTGATCATGTGGATTTTGTTTTCCATCTTGCTGCTTTGTTTGCAAACCAGAATTCTGTAGATAATCCTGAGAAGGATCTGGATGTGAATGCGCGAGGAACACTTTTGCTTCTTGAGTATGCCAAAAAGCACGATGTTGACAGGTTTATTTACGCTTCATCATCTTGTGTCTATGGTAATATGGCTGGTGAGGGTGATGAAGACAGTTCCAGAATGAGCCCTGACACACCTTACGCTATTTCAAAGCTTGCCGGAGAGCACTACACAAATTTCTTTCACGAGTTTCACGACGTGAAGACAGTAATATTCAGGATATTCAACTCATTCGGCCCTGGCGAGAAGCCTGGCAAGTACAGGAATGTCATCCCTAACATGTTTTGGAGAGCGATGGATGGCAAGCCGCTTGTTGTATATGGTACAGGAGAAGAGACGCGCGACTTCAACTGGACAGGGAATCTTGTGCAGGCTTTTATCAAAGCATCTCAAGTACGTGATGCTGTTGGAGAGACTTTCAATATAGGATCAGGAAGTGAGACAAAGATAATTGATCTGGCAAACACTATAGCTACTATTGTCGGCGGGGATGTGAAGATTGAGTTCCAGCCGCGCAGGAAGTGGGACAAGGTCATCAGGAGATGCGCAAATGTGCAGAAGGCAGAGAGACTGCTTGGTTACGAGCCTGACAATACTAATTTTGAGGAGAAGATGAGAGAGACTTATCTGTGGATAAAGGAGAATGTAAAGAATGAAGAAGTCAAATGACATCATCATTATCAGTCCGAGGCAGTGGGATCTCCAGTGGGGACAGGAGAAGGATCTCATCAATGAGCTGAACAGCTCTTATTCTATAGTTCTTTTGGAGCTTATTGATTACATCGATTTGCACAAGGTCTATCCTGCACCTAAGAATACTAGGGTGGTCAGGCGTAAGACAAGTACTAGGCCTGGCCTGCGATTAGGTTTGCATACAGAGTTAAGGAACCTGCGTGATTCCTTCAGGTATGATTTCAGGATACTGATAACTTACATGACTGTTGGCTCTTTCCTTACCACGCTGTTCGCGAGGATAAGAGGGAAGAAGGTTTTGCTCATCTACGCTGATGACATGCCTGAGCTGCATAGGGGAATATCCTACATAGGATATTGGATGACAAGATATTTTTTTAATCCCCTTACTGCTCTGCTCGCCAATAGGATTGTCACAACATCAAGGCTTCTGGCAAAAGACATATCATTTGGCAAGAGGGCTGTTTATATTCCTAATGGTGTACATCTGAAATCATTCAAAGGTTCCCTGAATAAAAGTGCGAAATATACTGTAGGCTATGCAGGGACGTTCGGTGACTGGGTGGATTTTGAACTGCTTCTCCATAGCGCCAGAAAAAACCCGTCGATAGATTTCCTGCTGGTTGGCGGCAGCACACAGTTTGAGAAGATGAAGAGGATCACAAAGGATATGAATAACGTGAAGTTGACAGGTATGGTTCCTCTGGATAAGGCTAAGCAGTACATGAGCAGTATGGATGTTTGCACTATACCTTTCAGGGTGAACCACTTGACTGATAGGGTATCTCCTATCAAGCTTTTTGAATACTGGGCATTGAAAAAACCAGTGATATCAACCAGCTTTTACGAGGTTCTGATGACTGGTAAGGGCGTAGTCGCTTTTGCCGACACTGCAGAAGAGTTTGATAAGACTATAAAGAAGCTCAGGGACCCGAAGCTGCGCAAAAGCATGGCGGAAAAAGGGTTCAAGGAAGTTCAGAAGTACGACTGGGCAAAGTTTGGAGATAAGTACAGGAAAATCATAAGGGGAATCTACAGGAAATGAAAAAGAAAAAAATATTATACGTACCTAATGATCCATTAGAAGTTTACTATAAATTCAAGCAGACTTATAATATGTATCCCTTCAAGTATTTTGACCCTCTTGATTTTTTTGATAGAATATTTATTTCGTACCGCTCAACTCTCAAATCTAAAAAATGGAGTAAAGCAAAGTTTGTGCTACAGAGAATTCACCGGACGGGATTTTTTCGAAATGAATTTTTTAACTACTTGAATTTATTTGATTACTGGAAGTTTATTCGTCATACAGTAAGATTGGCAAAGGAGAACGATGTGGATATTATTCGATCTTATAATGTGCATGTAGAAGGTTTTTTGGCATGCAGAGTCGGAAAAATAGTTGGAGTTCCGGTTGTTTTGTCAATACATAATGATTTCATTTCAGAAAGGGAGAATAAGTCGCCATCTCTCCAGCAATTTATCATCAATATTATTTCGAGGATTCTCGAGTATAGTAATTTAAGAGCTGCCGATAAGATATTTTGTGTTTCTACCCACTTGAAGAATCAGCTAGTCAGATGTAAGAAAATACCTTCTGAAAAAATTGAAGTCTTATTCAATAAAGTGGATATTCGCAAATTCAAGAAAGTTGACACTCTAGAGCAGAAAAAAATAATAAAAAAGTATAATCTTAAGGAAAAGAAAGTTTTTCTTTTTATTGGAAGATTCTCCTGGGAGAAGAACATCCCAACATTACTCAAAGCGTTCAAGAAGGTGCAGGTAAAGGACAAGAATGCTGTACTTCTCATGGTGAGTGGTGGTGGTGGAAAAGAAGAAATCGCGTCTTTTATCAAAAAAAACAAAATGAGTGAAAATGTTAGACTATTAGGGTTTGTTTCAAATGATGAATTACCTAGCTTATTTAAAATAAGCGACTGTTTTGTTCTACCTTCATTACATGAAGGATTTGGTATAGTGCTTATTGAGGCCCAAGCAGCAGGATGTCCTATAATTGTCAGCGACATTCAAGGCGTGAAAGATATTGTAAATAATAAGAACGCTTGGATGTTTAACCCGAATAAGGTTGATGAGCTTGAAAATAGGATGTTGGGATTCTATGATTCAAATAATGCAGTTTTAATCAAGAATAAGGTTAAAAATGGGCTTAAGGATGTGCAGAGATTCAACTGGGATAGGCTGGCAGGCATAGAGATTGAAAATTACAAAAAACTAATGAAAGAAGGCAAATAAGAAAATGATCACACCAAGGATGATGCTGGAAGCAGGGATCCACAAAACATGTGGAAGCGCATACTACAATGCGTTATCACTTCCGAAGATAAGGAAGGAAGGGCTCAAGTGGAAAGATAAATGGAAAGGAAGAAAGGCTTGCCTGTGCATTTCATATGATCCTGACGAGACAAAGGATGTTATAAGGATACCTAAGCTTCTTGACCAGCTTGACAGGCACGGCCTCAAGGCGAGCTTTGCTGCAGTTGGCATGCTTGTCGAGAGACATACAGATGTGTTCAAGGATATAATTGCAAGAGGCCACGAGCTGCTGAACCACACCTACTCCCATCCTGACAATCCTGAGTTCAATCCAGACAG
The DNA here is from genome assembly GCA_013203345.1 of Candidatus Woesearchaeota archaeon. Lineage (GTDB taxonomy): Archaea > Nanobdellota > Nanobdellia > Woesearchaeales > UBA11576 > JABMQF01. The sequence continues at coordinate 5,462 of JABMQF010000094.1, read as the reverse complement.
GCATTTTCACAAGATATCCAAAGAGGAGCGTCTGCAGGAGATAAGGAAGTGCCATGCTGTGGTTAAGGAACTTCTCGGTTATGATATGAAGGGTTTCAGGATACCGCATTTCGGAAACCAGTTCATCGCTGACATATATCCTATGATCAGGAAGATGGGATATTCATACAGTTCATCGACAGTCGCTGTGAGGACTAAGTCTTATGGTTTTCCATATAAGATGGCTGATGTATTCGAGCTTCCGATGGTCTGCTGCCCAAGACATCCGTTCTGCATTTTCGATACATCTCACGCATTCAGGTCAAGGCTTGCCAGGCATTCTAAAAAAGACTACCTGGAGACATTCGGAACACTCCTTGATATCGGCATGAAGAACAGCATGTTCCTGAACCTTTACCAGGACCCACAGGACCTGCACAAGTTCGATTACGACCGCATGCTGGGCATGATATCTGCTCAGAAGGATGAGTTGTTGATGACTACATATAGGGGGCTTGTGAAGCACCTGAAGTGAGCTTTTTGCGTCCGTCATGAGATTATGTCGGAAATGCGGGCGAAAACCGCGCACTTTAGTGCGCGGATGAGCATTTCCGAGCATCCTAAAAATCCGCCTGTCAAAGCAGTTATTTCCATCAAACTACGCACTTCAGTGCGGAGTGGAATGACTGCGGCGGATTTTTATGATTTTTTAGACAAAGGCAGCAATTTCTTCATTTCAAGCATGAACTGCCTCGCTCTTTTTAATGAAGTGTTTGCTTTCTGCTCTTGTATAGATTCTGTCATCTCATACTGAAATCTTGACCGTTTACTCAACTCTAATCCATAAAGCCCAATAATTTCATCAGATTTTATTGAAGCGATTTCCGAAGCATCCTCTTTTGCATTTTCATAATCTTCCAGCAAACCTTTTTTTATTTTATCCATCACAAGGACAATCAATGCGTCATTGGTAACCTTATGAACAACTTTATCGCCAGTTTTATAGCCGAGCTCAAGCAAAACCGAATTTGCAATGTAAAACATGGAATAATAGGATATGACAACAACCCAGATATAGGGATTTAAACTGCTGTTCATACATTCTTCTGCAAGGTTTAAGGACAAATCTGCACTTTTTATGTACATTGCTTTCGCTGTTGCATTTTTCTCTTTTTTGATAAGTCCATCCTGGAGATAATGTGCAAAGTTCTGCTGGGCTTCCTTTATTCTTTTTGTATCCATCATCTATATCATCTCGTAGTAGGGTTCAATTCCATATAAAATGATGTTGTTTTTTGAAGCTTCTTGCCCTACATTGGATTCCTTGGCATTGACCATCTCTAAAAAGTGTTTTTCAGAGAATACCAACCAATGTATGGGTAAGGGCAATGATATTGCTACCCGGTGAATATCTTTTTCAAACAGTTCTTCCTTTCCATCTGGAACAATGAACATCAAGTCAATATCGGAATTCTTGGTCTGTGTTTTCTTTGCATAAGATCCAAAGAGGATGATTATATAACAGTTTGATTTCAGTGCATTTTTAAAATCGTTAAGCATCACTGCAAGATTCTTGTTTTTTAAGATATCTTTTCTTCTGTTGTATTCAGCCTCGAAAATAAGGGGGTGCACTTGTGGGATTAGTTTGACCCTTTTAGATTGCCCAAAAGATTCCAATCTGACAAGTGATTCTTTTTCAAGTCGTTTTACAATAGAATGGACATTCTTGTAGTCCATTCTTGATTCTTTGGAAATCTTGAGAATATTCAACTCTTCATTTTTCTTCTCAATGATGTGCCTGATTATTATGTGGTCTTTGTTTCTCATGTTAGTATCACCATAAAACTATGATATTATCACCATATATATAAATATTTTTATTTAACTATTAAAGTAAGATTTATAATACATAGTTTTCATCAATAGGATATTTGGGTGGAATGACGATGATATCTATAGCAAAGCCAGTGGTGGAAAAAGAGGAGATGGACGCAGTCATGGAAGTCCTTAAATCCGGCCAGCTTGCTCAAGGGAAGAATGTCAAGCTTCTTGAGGAACAGTTTGCTGAATTCTGTGGTGTGAAACACGCGATAGCAGTGAGTTCAGGTACTGCTGCCATCCACGCGTCACTTGCTGTGCTTGGCATTGGATCTGGTGATGAGGTGATTACAACACCTTTCACATTTGTCGCTACAGCTAATCCTGTAATCATGCAGGGTGCCAAGGTTGTATTTGCAGACATCAAGGAAGACACATTTAACATAGATTCTGAAGAGATAAGGAAGAAGGTTACTGATAAGACCAAGGCCATCATCCCTGTTGACCTTTATGGTCAGCCTTATGATTACGATGCGGTAAAGAAGATTGCTGATGAGCATGGTCTTAAGATTGTTGAGGATGCTTGCCAGGCTGTTGGTGCAAAGATCGATGGAAGAAAAGCAGGAACATTTGGAGACCTCGCGACCTTCTCTTTCTACGCGACAAAGAACCTGATAACAGGTGAAGGTGGTATCATAACAACTGACAGCGCTGAGTTGGCTGAGCTTTGTAGAAGGTTCAGGCATCATGGTCAGAGTGAGCAGACGCGGTATGAGTATTACGAGCTGGGGTATAATTACAGGATGACTGATATGCAGGCTGCGATTGGTGTCTGCCAGCTTAAGAGGATTGAAGGATTCAATCAGAGGAGGCGTGAAGTTGCTAACATGCTGACAAAAGGTTTGAATGGAGTTAAAGGATTAAGAGTGCCTTTTGTCAAGCAAGGTGTGACACATGTCTTCCATCAGTATACTATAATAGTTGATGAAGATTTCCCAATGAGCCGCGACGAGCTCAAGGCAGCATTGCATGAGAGGGGTGTTGGTTCAGGAGTGTATTACCCAAAGCCTCTCCATCTGCATCCTTTCTATATGAAGATGGGCTACAAGGAAGGCGACTTCCCTGTCGCAGAGAAATTGGCAAAGAAGGTGCTTTCGCTTCCAGTACATCCTTTAGTGTCTGATGAGGATGCGCAGAAGATTGTGTCTGCGATAAAAGAGATTTCAGAGGAGAAAAATGATTGAGAAAGATAAGTTCAAGTATCACGAGACTGCAGAGGTATCGCCTGATGCGAAGATAGGTGAAGGCACAAACATCTGGAACCACGCCCAGATTCGTGAGAATGCCAGGATAGGTAAGAAATGCAATATAGGTAAGAACTGCTATATTGATTTTGACGTTACGATAGGTGATGGTGTGAAGTTACAGAACAACGTATCTGTCTGGCATGGTGTGACTTTAGAGGATGATGTGTTTGTAGGGCCTTGCGCAGTATTCACCAACGACCTGCGACCCCGGGCATTTATCTGGGACGACAACAGGTTGGAAACAATCCTTGTGAAGAAAGGTGCGTCTATAGGTGCGAACTCAACAATCATCTGCGGAAACAGGGTCATAGGAGAGTATGCTATGGTTGCTGCAGGAAGCGTAGTGACTAAAGACGTTCCTGACCACGGCCTAGTCGTCGGAGTTCCGGCCAGGCTTGTAGGCTATGTGTGCAAGTGTTGCAGCAGGCTGAAGGAGACAGGGAAGAGTGATGGTTTCTTGGAGATGGAATGCACAGATCCTGATTGCAAGTTTGAAAAGCATTACAGGATAAAGGAGATATGAAAATGAACAATAAATTACGTGTTGCAGTGATTGGTGCTGGGATGATGGGTCAGCATCACGTCAGGGTATATTCTGAACTGGATGATGTAGAGCTGGTAGCAGTAGCAGACACGAACAAGGACCTTCTCGCCAAGATATCAACAAAATACAACATCAACACATACGAGGATTACAATAACATGCTGGAGACAGAGAGCCCTGACATAGTATCCATAGTGGTTCCCACATCTCTTCACAAGGATGTTGCAATAGGAGTCCTTAATCACAAGGTTAATGTTCTGCTTGAGAAACCTATTTCATCGACACTGGAAGAGGCAGACGAAATAATTGCTTGTGCAGAGAAGAATAATGTTAAACTGATGATAGGTCACATTGAAAGGTTCAACCCTGCTGTGCTTGAGCTTAAGCGAAGGATAAAGGAAGGAGAGCTTGGCAATGTCTATAAGGTCGACGTGAACAGGGTAGGTCCTTTCCCTCCAAGGATAAGGGATGTTGGTGTGGTCATCGATCTTGCTGTCCACGATATAGATATCATGCGTTTCCTTACAGAGTCAGAGCCTGAGAGGATATTCGCAGAGACAGAACAGAGGGTGCATTCAGACAAAGAGGATCTATTGGCGGGTGTTATACGGTTCAGAAACAAAACAATAGCTTATCTCAACGTCAACTGGCTTACTCCAACGAAGATCAGGAAGCTGTACATCACAGGAGAGAAAGGAATGTTTGTGATTGACTATATAGAACAGACTCTTTACTTCTACGAGAATGCTGCATTGACTGAAAAGGATGTGGTTGATAATAAGATTGTTGAAGGGAAGATGATCAGGTTCAGGATAGATAAGAAGGAGCCTTTGAAGAATGAACTTTCACATTTCATAGATTGTGTGTGCAACAACAAGGATCCGCTTGTCTCAGGAGAGGATGGCAAGCAGGCGTTGAGGATCGCTCTGGACGTTATCAGGTCTGCAAAGAATGGAGAGGTAATAACATATGAGGATTAGTGTTGTCGGTCTTGGAAAGGCAGGACTTCCTCTTGCTGCAGTGATTGCGGATGCGGGTATGGATATTGTAGGACTTGATACTGACGAGTCCCGCATTGCGATGATAAATGAGAAGAAGAATCCTATACCTGAAGAACCCGGTCTCAAGGAAATTATAGAGCAGAGGATAGGCGTAAACTTCCATGCAACCTCAAGCTATGAGGAGGCGGTCAAATCATCTGATGTTCACATTGTCATAGTGCCTTTGTTCATTGATGATGAACACAGACCAGATTTTTCTATTCTAGATTCTGCTTTTGAAAGCGTGGGCAAGAATATGAAGAAAGGCGACTTGGTTGTTCTTGAGACTACTGTACCTGTAGGAACAACAAAAGGCAGAATTAAAGATTTGCTGGAAAAAGCAAGTGGACTGACCGCAGGAAGTGATTTTTTTCTCGCCTACAGCCCTGAGAGGATAATGACTGGGCACTCAATTAGCAGGTATAAGGAGTTTCCCAAGGTTGTGGGCGGCATAGACAAGGAAAGCACTGACAAGGCATTTGATATATATTCAAAGTTCTGCGGTAAGGTAGATAAAGTACAGGACAGCAGCACAGCAGAGATGATTAAAATTTCTGAAGGTGTGTATAGGGATGTGAATATCGCGCTGGCAAACGAGCTGCTTAAGGTGTGTAACCGATATGGTGTTGATTTCTGGGAGATGAGAGAGAAGGCCAATCATCAGTACTGCAACATCCACGAGCCAGGAAATGTAGGAGGTCATTGTATCCCTGTTTACCCCTGGTTCCTGATAAACGATAATGATGTTCCACTCATCAAAGAGGCAAGACTTCT
>JABMQF010000093.1 GCA_013203345.1 Candidatus Woesearchaeota archaeon | reverse complement strand
TGTGGTTCGCCCAACTGCGATGGTTCTTACTGTCGTTCCTTTTCGCTCGCTAGATGGCAGCAGTAGCACAAGCAGGGGTGGATTTATTGGTTGTGCGGGTACAGACAGGGTTGTCATTATTGCTGGAATTGTTGTTTGTGTTGATGTTGATGTTGTTATTTACAAAACCAAAATTACCAACTCTAATCATAAATTAAAAGACAAATAATCCCCCCTAAAGAATCAAACACTCTGATAAAGCTTTGTAAAGCTTTATCTCACCGAAAAAAGCTTTTTAAAACAAAACAAAAAAGTTTCTTTATAAACTAACCAACCATATTCAGTAGGGTGTTGTTTCAGGGATCCTGCCCACAGGTTGGTCAAGCGGGATTTCTGTTTTTACAACACATAATTAACAACACAATAAAACAAAAAAAGACAAGGAGGCTAATAATATGTTGAAAAAATTCGGAGCATTAATTGTAATGGCTATATTCTTGGTCAGTATGATGCCAATGGCATTTGCTGATGAAAATAATAATACGTCTGATATGATAGACGAAAATAATGAAAAGACAAACGAAACAGAAGATAACGATGAAACAGAAAATGAAGTGACTGCCGTTCTATATGATGAAGAGCAAGATGAAAAAAAACCTTCATTAGTTGCAAAGAAAAGGCGTGAAGCAGTAAAAGCTAAAGCTGAACAGGTAAGAACAAATATCAAGAAAAGACTTGATAGACCAGTAATTAAGAGAGAAGTCGTACGTGAAAAGATCATGCAGGCACGTGAAAAATATATAGGTGCCAAGGAGCGATACGCAGAAGCCAAAGATATATACATGGACCAGAAGGCCAGATTCCTAAGAGCAAAACAAGCTTACAGCAACTGCCAAGATTCTGACTCAGAAGAATGTGAAAACAAAAGAAATGAACTAAAAAATAATGCGCAACCACATCTTCTCAAAGCAGCAGATCTTGTACTTAAAGAGCTTGAAAGAATAAAAGCAAAAGTTGAGTCTTCTGAAGATCTTTCTGAAGAAGAGATTGCGGATATGATTTCAGATATTGAAGACAAGATAGCCGAAGTTGAAGAAGCTAAGTCAGTTATTGAAGACCTAAACGAAAATTCGTCAAGAGAAGAAATAAATGAGGCTGCAAAGACAATCAAGCAGGCATGGAACAAGACCAAAGTAGCTCTAAAGAAACATGCAGGAAAACTTGTCAATGCCCGGCTCGGAAATATTATCGCAAAGATAGAAGTCCTTGAGAAGAGACTTTACAATACGCGCGATAAACTTGAGAACAGGGGTGCTGATGTATCTAATTTTGACAATATGATGGATGATTTCAGTGATTCCCTTGACACTGCGTCTGACAAGTATCTTGAAGCAAAGACTCTCTGGTCTGATGCTAACACACCTGGCGAAGTTGATGAAGTTGCCAAGGAAGTGCACAGTCTCATGACTGAAGCAAAAGAAGCTCTAAAGGATGCAAAGGACAGTATAAGGGATATTGTAGCTGAAGTAAAAGAATTGAACAAAGGATCTCTTGAAGTTGAAGAGAAAGAAACAGAAGAAGAGCAGGAAGTAGAAGCTGAAGAAGAAAACGACAACGAAGAGGACTCAGACGAATCCGATGAAAACAACACAGAAGAATAAGAGTAAATCCTCAAACAATTAAAAGGGGTAAATCCCTAATTTTTTCTTTTTTTATTCTATATACATTTCAGAAACATTTATAAAACAAATATGCATCAAATACCTGAAAGGAGGATTCAAAATGAAACACATTATAGCAATCATAATGATTCTGGTTCTTGCGCTTTCACTTGGATGCACTACAAAGCCTGCACCCAAAGACACGACACCCGAGCCCTCACCCACAATTACAGAGCCAGAACCCTCAACAGGAACAACATCTGAGGCTGTGAGCGACATAGAAGCTGATCTTGATGACATAGATGATTTAGATGTCAATCTTATCGATTCAGAGCTCGAGGACCTAGATTCTGAGCTGGATTTCGAGATTTGATTATTTTTTCTTTTCTTAATATAGGACCAAAGGTTTCAAACCTACCTCAACAATCTCAGGATATCAGCATGAAAGCTTTCTGATCTTGATATCACCATGCTCGGCAGGAATTCTGAGAACTCTTGTATGACAAGATCACCACCGTCAAACAGCTTTACACTACATCCTGCCTCCTTGGCTATCAGCAATCCTGCGAGTTGGTCTTCTGTTTCAGATTCCAATGAGATTATGGAATCTATCTTTCCTGTGCTCAACATCAGGAAATCAACTGACGGCGCCCAGTGAGTCAATATCCTTTTCACTTTGTCTGAAAGGTCGTGAATCATCTGCTTTTGCAAGTGTTGGTTGGGATACCCTGCGATTATGGATATGACCTGGGAGCAGCCCTCAGGATCTTTTTCATGCTCAATCCTCCTACCATTGATGAAAGCCCCTTTGCCAGCCACAGCGCTTAACAGTATATCAAGGAACGGCTGGTAGATGACACCCAGCGCTACACTTCCATTTTTGATAAGCGCTATGGAGATGGCGAAGGTAGGAGAGCCTATAGCAAAGTTGCTGGTGCCATCCAGAGGATCAACAACCCACATGTTTCTCGACCTGTGAGCAGAGAAGCCTGCCTCTTCTGAGTAATACGCATGATCTGGAAACCTTTGCGTGAGAATATCAAGTATGACATTTTCAGATGCCTTATCTGCTTCAGAGACTATATTGCTATTGCCTTTGTCGACAAAATCCAATGGCTTGTGAAAGTGTTCAAGCAGCACTTTCCCTGCGACTTTGCACGCTGTTATTGCTGTCTCAAGCTCTTCACCCATTCCTGACACCTAAGTTTGTGATGATGATGTCACTGATTTCAGCAGCAGCCTCTTGAACATTCCTATTGTTGTCGTAAGGTATGATCCTGCTTTCCCTTTCTGCAATGTCAGAATATATATTATCGACACGCTCTAGAAATTCTATGTCCTTACGGCTAAGCTGTTCGCCCCGTGACTGTATCCTTGCCAATCGCTCATCATTTGGGACCGTCAAGAGAAAAGTGAGGTCAGGGACGCGCAGCCTGCTTGCGAAGCTGTTGATCCAGCAGAACAACTGCTCATAATCAATTTGCGGATGCTCCTCCTGTATTTTAGGAATCTGGTAAGCGAATAATGTGTCTTTGTGCCTGTCCTTAATCACAACACATCCATTTTTAAGAGCAGGCAGGACTTCTTGCTCATCCTGGAAATAAAGGTCTGCGATGACCTGGGCTGTCCCGTAGAAAGATATTGGGCGTTCTTGTACAAGCCTGAGGAACCTATCCTCTTCAAGCATCCCGCGAATGATATCTCCTGATGGTGAATCAGAGAACTCAGCGACAATTTTTGTAGGCACGCCTTTTGCCTGCAATGCTTCTGCGATATATCCTTGGAGGTGCGACTTACCTACACCATCAGATCCTTCAAGAGTCACAAGGTATCCAGTATTCATTATCTTCACTTTTGATATCATAGATCAAGATCCTTTGCGAAGTATATCTGGGTCAGATCACTTCTCTCTGAATACTTCATATCCACTATGTCGAATCCGTGTTTCAACGCGCACATCATCATAGGCTTGTATTGGTTGTCTGTCTTGAACCAGAGTCTGTTGAAGCCTTCTTTTGCCGCCCAATGTTCCTGTTGATATATCAGGAGAGAAGCAATACCCTTACGTCTGTAAACTATACTCCTGCGTATGTTATCTGACAGGACTCCGCATAACCAGAGATACATCCCTCCATCCCGTTCGTAACAAGCGGCAAATCCAATCATGTTATTGTGGCCTATCTTCTTATCTACGTCAAGACCTCTATCTTCCCAAAGACTCGGACGTACTGCGAAGAGTCTGTGTTTTTTCCCTTCCATCCTTAAAGTGTAATCTTCAATTGTGAATTTACCTTCAAATATATCATTGTGTGTCTCACTCAATAGCGCGCAGTCTTCAAGATCAAGCTCTAAGATATAATGTGACCTCAATACATCTTCCAACCCTTTCCGCTCTTCAAGACTTCTGTTGATCCAGCTGAAGGGGAGACCAGGATGGTCCCTCCATTGATATTCTCCAGCGGAATCTCCTTGATACTCTATAAGATCTCCTTCTCTGTATCCTACAATCTCTTCTGTCCGAAGAAGATCGAATTCTTTGCCAGATGAGACCCTTATCCGCTGGACAGGAGGACCGTCAGAGAAAGGACTTATGAATCCATATTCTTCTATCGCTTTAATCGCAGTTATACGAGTTAGATGTGCTGTTGTCTCCACTAGAAGATATTCTGTCATCACCTCTCCATTCACAATCCATTCACGAGTCATTCTGCACATCCACACCCCTGATATGTGATTTCCCGCTTCGTCTTATATTTGACCTCACCCCTCGGGGGGTGTAATAGAAAAATTTATATCCCTGTGTGCCTTGCCTGTTGAGTATGGACTCTGAGATGCTTACTGGTTTTGGACTGACTAAGAATGAGGCAAAGCTGTATCTGGCACTGCTCAGGCTCGGAGAGTGCAAGGTAAGTATGCTTGTGAAAGAGGCAAGGTTCAGGTCGGGCAAGATATACGAAGTGCTGGATTCTCTCGCTGCTAAAGGTCTGATATCTTATACTGTTCAAAACAATGTGAAGCACTATTTCGCTCATGACCCTGGAAGATTACAGGACTATATCGGCGAGAAGAAGCGGAAGTTGGAGTCAGAGGAGGCACTATTCAGGAAAAATCTTCATGAACTGCGTAAGATACATTCTGCTAAGAAGGACTCCTGCGATGTGAGAGTGTATGACAGTGTAGAAGGTGTACGTAGCGCACTGTTCATGTTCATGGACAAGCTTCAAAGGAATTCCACCATCAGGATATATGGCGCAAATGATGATCCTAAGCGCGACATTGTGCTTTTGTGGAGAAAGTATGATGATATCTGCAAGCAGAAGAACGTCAAGACAAGAGTTATAATGCGAGATATATCCAAAAAAGGACGTGCAAAAAGAAGGAGTGCAAAGGGACTTAAGTCGTATAGGTATCAGAAAGGGACTGACCTCTCTAACTTCATGGTTTCCCAGGATACGCTGTTGTTGTTCAATTTCAACAGACCAGACTGCATCTACATCAACAACCATACACACGCTGAACAGTTCACAGACCTATTCAACTTCCTGTGGAAGAATTCTGAAAAGCTTTAAACAATAAACCATGAGACGGTTATAAACATCTCGTCAATATTCTCACATCAACACCGAAAAATATATAAATCTGTGTTAATTATTTTTAACACATGTTAAGAATATTTAACAGTTTAAGCCCTTTTCTTGAGGACAACTACAGGGAAATAGGGGTGAGAGAATATGCTCGTCTTATCAACATCAGCCCTCCTACTGCATCAAAGATGCTTAAAGAGCTGGAAAAGGAAGGTCTGCTTAAATCAAGAGAGGACAGGCGTTACATATTCTATAGAGCAGACAGGGAAAGCATGATCCTGCAGGACCTGTCAAGAACCTACTGGAGATCAAGACTACACAAGTTAACCGAACATCTGACAGAGATGTCAGGACATGCACAGATAGTCCTGTTCGGATCGTTGACGAAACTTGAAGCTACACTGGACTCTGATATTGACATATTCATCGACTCAAAAGAACTCCATCTGGACCTGACAGGATTCGAGAAGAATCTTAGACGAACCATCCAGATACTGTTCAAGCCCAGTCTGCGAAATAGGAATCTCAAGAATAACATCAAGAAGGGGGTAGTATTGAATGGATTGGAAGGAATGCCATGACAGGCGTTACATCAAACCCGCCAGCGTCAATGAGGACCTTATAGCATCGTTAAACATCTCTGCAGACAAGAGATACCAGACTGCTTCAAGATTAGTTATCGATGAGATAACAGCAGCGACAGTGTTCTCGCTATACTATGACTGTGTTAGAGAACTTCTCGAGGCACTTGCAATCAAGCATAGATTCAAGATATATAACCATGATTGCTTCTGCGCATTCCTCAAGGAAGTGCTCAACAAGCAGAGTATAGGGGATAAGTTTGACAGGTTCCGCAAAATCAAGAATGGAATCAACTACTACGGTAAAGACCTGGACATTGACACCGCCTTGGAGCTAATTACGGATCTGAAGGATATGATTGAATATGTGAAGAGGATATCCTGAATCAAAAAGTATTCAGGTAACAGTCAGTCATTAATGCATTAAAAAGGTCTGATTGTTTATGCAAACCCCTCAATTCACCCATCAAAAGGTTCAATATCAAAATTCATGGTCTTTGCTTTGTGCAGCATCCTTTGGTTTACAGTCACACCTTTTCGTCGGGCGAGTTCTTTTGCTTGAACCGCATTGTTCACCTCAAATTTCTTCTCTTTCAAGGCCTCAACCCCTTTTTTTCCAATTAGCTTATTGTTATTGATATCAAATGCAAGCGCCTGTATCGTGAATGGAGTGCCTTCCAAGAAATTGTCTATTGTTGGCTCTTTATTGTTCTTCTTGATGTACTGATGATCAGATAAAGGAAAGATATCAATCTCAACTTTTCCTTTTCCAAAGCTAGGATTACCAAACTTATGGTATGAAACAGTCCATCCTTCAGGAATATCCAGTTCATCGTTGACTTTATCTACAACAAAATCAAAGTCCTGTTCTATTTGGCCATCTCCATATATTGCATTGACAAGGGTTCTGCTGACAGTACCACCTACAAGGTAGATATTACCTTTGGAATTGCTTCTAACAATAGACACAACCTGCTTAAATGATTCAATCCTTTTTAGCTTTTGTAGTAATAGCTCACCCAGATATTCTTCTGTAAATTCGACCATAGTCTCAAAATTGAGCTTATTCTATTAAAAACTTATGGGGCAGTCCAGGTACAAACACTCCTCAATCTCTCGAAATTAGGTAAAACCACCCATACAGCCCCTAAAATACCAACCAAAATCTTTATAAAAAAACCTCGTATTCTGCTATATTGATAAATATGGGAATAGAAGAAGAAAGCAGACTCATCAAGGAGCGCGTGCAGAAACTTGAAGCCCTGCGCGAGATGGGGGTAGAACCTTACCCTTATTCTTTCAACAAGACACATAATGCTAAAGACATTGTTGACAAATATTCCGATCTCAGTGCAGAAGAGAAAACAACAGACAAGGTAAGCGTAGCAGGAAGGATAATGACTCTGCGCAACATGGGAAAAGCATGCTTCTTACACATCCAAGATCAGAGCGGCAAGATTCAGCTATATTTCCGCAAGGATGATGTTGGCGCAGAAAAATACAAGATCTTGAAAAAATTTGACATAGGAGATATTCTAGGTGCACACGGAACTATTTTCAAGACAAAGACTGGAGAGACATCTGTTTACGTCAGTGATTTCAATATTCTTTGTAAATCATTGAGGCCTTTGCCTGAAAAATATCACGGTCTTAAGGACGCTGAACTGCGTTACAGGAAAAGATATCTTGATTTGATTATGAATCCTCAGGAAAAAGAAAAGTTCATGATGCGAACAAAGATTATAGCTCTTGTAAGAGAATACCTTAATAATCTTGATTTTGTCGAGGTTGAGACTCCTGTTCTTCAGGTCGTATATGGTGGGACCAATGCTAAGCCTTTCAAGACACACATAAATGCTTATGACATGCCGATGTATATGAGGGTTGCACCTGAACTTTATCTTAAACGGCTTCTTATAGGTGGTTTTGAGAGGGTGTATGAGATAGCAAGAAATTTCAGAAATGAAGGTGTTGATCATACCCACAATCCTGAGTTCACAATGATAGAATGGTATGAATTATACGCTGACTATAATACTATGATGGATAGGACAGAAGAGATGTACAAGTTCATAGCAAAAAGACTTTTTAATGAAGAAAAGATAAACGTCCACGATAAAGTTGTTGATATATCAAAGAAATGGCCAAGAATGCCTTTGATAAAATCAATAAAAGAATTTGCAGAAATTGACGTCGAAAAGATGGATGATAAGGAACTTGACGAAACATGCAGGGGCTACAACATAGAGATAAGAGGTGAACGTAATCGTGGTCAGATGATATTTGCCATTTTTGACAAGCTCGTATGTGATAAATTGCAAGACCCTATATGGATAATTGATTATCCTAAGGAAGTTTCTCCTCTTGCAAAGATTCATAGAGACAATCCTGATCTTGTTGAAAGGTTTGAGTGCTACATCAGCGGTAAAGAAATTGGTGATGGTTGGTCTGAGCTTATCAATCCGATTGAGCAAAGAAAAAGATTCGAAAATGAACAGGCAGGTATGCGTGCAGGTAATGAAGAAGCACATCCTATGGATGATGATTTTATTGAAGCTATGGAATATGGCATGCCTCCAGCGGGAGGTATAGGTATTGGAATTGACCGGCTTGTTATGCTTTTCACAAATTGCTGGAGTATCAGGGATGTTTTATTTTTCCCTATAATGAAACCATTAGGCATGACTGTGGATCAACAGCTCGCAAAAGCAGAGAAAGAGATGAAAGAATCCCTGAAGCCTATAAAGGAGTGAGTGGAGGATAAAATGTTATTAGGAGATAAAAGTAATATCGTGATAAAGTACAATAAAAAGACTGTTGTCGGACTTGTTGAGCCTATTACCATGGTTGGACCCAGCGGAAGAAAAAAGATTGTCCTGGCAAGGATTGATTCGGGCGCGACAAAATCAAGCATTGATGTCAAGCTTGCTGCTGAACTTAGCCTAGGACCTATACTAAAAGCAAAACTTGTCAAGTCTGCTTCTGGACGAAGCGTCAGACCTGTTGTTGCTGCAAAGATATTTCTTGCTGACAAGGAGTTCAAATCTGATTTCACAATAGCCGACCGTGCCGACATGAAATACAGCGTTCTTGTGGGTCAAAGTATACTTAAGAAAGGTGGTTTTCTTATAGACCCTTCAAAAGAGGTTCCTAAGGGAAAATGAAAGCGGCAATTATTAGTTTAGGAAGTGTAAGTTCAAAATGGACATTTGAAGCTATGAAAAAATATTTCGAGTCTGTTGATGATATTGATTTACGAGATTTAGAAGTTGATATCGGCGGAAAAAAGCACATCGTTCTTTGCAAAGGCAAAAAGATGAAAGAGTATGACTGTGTATACCTAAAAGGCTCTTTCAGATATCTACAGATACTAAACGCAGTTGCCAGCGCATTATCAAGCAAGACATACATGCCAATCGAGCCTTCTGCTTTCACAAAGGGTCATGATAAACTACTCACACATCTTGCTCTGCAAGAAATAAACATTCCAATGCCAGAAACATTCATATCTGCAAATCCATCTTCTGCAAAGCTTCTGCTCGAAAAACTCAGTTATCCTATTGTCATGAAATTCCCTTCAGGAACACAGGGTAAGGGAGTAATGTTTGCAGATTCTTACATATCAGCAGCATCTATGCTGGACGCACTTTCAGCATTAAACCAACCCGTCATCATACAAAAATATATCGAGACAGGTGGTAAAGACATCAGAGCAATTGTTGTCGGTGATAAGGTCGTTGCAGCCATGCAAAGACAGGCTGTTGAAGGAGAAAAAAGAGCAAACATACACGCAGGCGGAAAAGGCAGTAAAATCACTCTTGATTACAAATCAAAAGATCTTGCAATAAGAACTGCTAAAACACTTGGAGCAAGTATATGTGCTGTAGATATTCTACGAAACTCTGGGGGATGTAAAGTAATAGAAGTCAACCTAAGTCCTGGTCTGCAAGGTATAACAGAAGCGACAGGAGTTGATGTAGCGGGAAAGATTGCTGAATACATGTATGAAGCTGCCAATAAATTCAAAGGCGGTGCCGTAATTATGAGTGATCGCCTTGCAAAAGCAGCGGGTATGACATCATCAGCAAAGACCATTGTAACAAACATAAAAACAAACAGGAACAAGATAGTTCTGCCAGAAATAGTTACAGATATTTCAGGTTTCGATAACGATGATGAAGTTCTTGTAACTGCTGAGAAGAATTGTATTGTGATTTCAAAATCAAATAGTGTCAGGAAGTAATTCACTCTCTGTATCCATAACATAGGTTAACAAAGCTTTTATAGCTGCTATGATGCCTTTGAGATTCTCTATTATTATAGACACCCATTCATAGTCCCAATGCTGTCTAATGAAATCTTTACACTGTTTGTTCATACGACTCCTCTGCGCCACAATTTTAAACGCAGCGTCAGCATCAAGGCTGTAAAATGCATCCATACCATCAATATAATACTGCTCGATAATGGAATACAACTCCTTGAACTGCTTTTGATCAGCTTCATTCAACTTTGTCCTGTACAAAAGCTTGGCTATTCTCTTGACCCTATCAGCGACCTGTTCCACTTTCACAGATGCCACCCACATAGATCTCAACCGATCATTATCAAGTCCCATTTCCATAGCAACACTTGGCGTCGCCTGGAGATGCTTCACTGTCCTATAAAGCATGTACGAAAGACGGTTCACACCATTGTCCCTTTCAGACAGGTTGGGATACATATTGCAGCTGAATGATTCCTTTGAATCAACAATCATCCCTCTTGTCACATTGTCCATCTTCCGTATCAAATCAAAAGGATCTATGTCCTCCATCTTAAGAAATACTCTTGCGACAATCTTAGAGGAGTTCTCCTCAACAACCTCCATAGCCATCAGGTCTTGTATGATTAATCTAATCTCCCTTACCTTTGTCTGCAATGTGTCTGACACCAGCGTTATCTCATCAAAGTTCCTTATGTACTTGGAGATGAGGTGCAGCCTTATCTCTCTGTAGCTCATCTTTGTGACATCCAATGTCACAGATCTTGAATGCGGTGCAAAATCCTTAGTAGGCAGAATGATAAGACGGTCCTTTACTGTATGCAGATAGACCCGGTCACCCTTGACAATGCCTTGCTGTACCAGCCATGATTTCGGAAGTGAAACTACATAACTTGACTTCCCGAATTCAATTATCTTACGCTGTTCCATTTTGCTTGAGAAAGGACATATAGATAAATCAAAAAACATATCCCCTATATACATCATATACATTAACATATATAAGCCTTTTCATACAATACCAATTCGTACAATACTCTAAGAAAAAACACCCCACCCACAAACATTTATATTTCTCCACACCTAAAAGCCCAATATGAAACAAATAATACTTGACACTAACTTCCTGCTAATACCTATTCAGTTCAAAGTAGACATATTCTCAGAAATAGACAGACTAATTAGTGAACCTTACAAGCTTTGCATCATAGATTCCACACTTGATGAGCTGAATAAGATCAAGGAAACAGCATCAGGTAAAGACAAGAACGCCGCAAACCTTGCCATACAATTGCTGAAAGCAAAGAATGTTCACACAATCACAACAAGCAAAGACAAAAATGTAGACAATTTGATAGTAGAACTGGCTGAAAGCCCTGAATACCTCGTTGCTACGCAGGATAAAGAGTTAAAACAGCGCTTAAAAGCCAATAAAATCAAAATCATCATTCTAAAACAAAAAAAATACCTTGAAATAACCTAAAAAAGAAATAATTCTGTATAAACCCCCATTTTAGCATATCCAAGCCAGTAATTACTGTTTAAAAACAGAAAAGAATTTAAATACCGATAAACTGATTGTAAAACTGGCGAAAGAACCCAATTATCTCGTTAACAAGTAAGATGTGGGTTTAAAACGCATTTTAAAAGAAAATAACATCCAGCTGATAGTTTTAAGACAGAAATACTACTTGAAGCTGATTTACGGGTTTCGGAAATGATTAAGACCGAAAAACAGCTACTCCCGGCTAAAACATGAGGAACAAAGAATGTTTTACAGGACAACTCTAAAAGACCATATCAGAGTACCTCCACAGCTATTTGGCCTTACAGCAGAAGAGGCTGTGACAAAGAGGATAAAGAAGAAGTATGATGGTTACATATCAAAGGAGCTCGGCACTGTTATCGATGTCTCAAAAGTATCAGATATAAGAAAAGGGACCATAATACCTGGCGACGGTGCTTCTTACTATGATACCAGCTTTGAGCTTCTGACATTCAAGCCAGAAATGCAAGAAATTGTATTCGGAAGAATAAGAGATATAGCTGACTTCGGTGCTTTCATACACATAGGACCTATAGAAGGTATGATTCACGTTTCTCAGAGCATGGATGACTTTGTTTCATTCTCAAAAGAAAAGGTTCTTTCAGGTAAGGATTCCAAACGCACCTTAAAAGTTGGTGACAGGTGCAAAGCAAGGATAATCGCAGTATCATTCAAAGATGTGACAAACCCAAAACTCGGTCTCACCATGAGGCAAGAATTTCTGGGAAAGCTTGAATGGATTGAAGAGGATAAAGAAGCAAATAAAGAGAAGCCCAAGAAAACAGAAAAAAAGGGCAAGTGATTGGAGGTTATGTTCATGGCTAAAAAAAAATGCTGCAAAAAATGCAAGATATTCGTCGATGGTAACGAATGTCCTATATGCAAAGAGAACAAGTTCTCGACAAATTGGCAGGGAAGAATATTCATATCTGACGTTAAAAAATCTTGTGTTTCCGACAAAATAGGTATCAGTATCAAGGGGGAATATGCACTCAAGTGCAGGTGATTATCATGGATTTACAAATTCTCAAAGAAAGGGATACACCTCTTCTTTCAAGGAAGAGATATACATTCGAGATGGTTTTCAGCGGAGCAACACCTTCAAGGCTAGTTATAAGAGATGAGATTGCCAAGAAGGTAAAGAGCGAACCTGTCCTGACAATTATAAAACATGTCTACAACAAGTATGGTTCAGAGAAAGCGAAAGTGATTGCACACGTCTACTCAAAGAAAGAAGATATGGAAAGACTCGAGGATAAAGTGCTTGTTGACAAGCATAAGAAACCTGAGCCTAAAAAAGAAGAGTGAGCTGGTTGATAAAATGGCAAAAAAGACAAAGAAAACGAAACCAAGTTCAAAGAAATACGCGCTTTACGAATCCAGTGGTTCAGAGCTGAAGAGAAAAAACAAATTCTGCCCTAAATGCGGTGATGGTGTTTTCCTCGCAAAGCACAAGGATAGACTATCCTGCGGTAAATGCCAGTATACAGAATTCATGACCAAGGATAAAAAAGAATAATTATTTTTTGAGATTTAATTCTCCACGACCGTTCCCGATCTTCCAAGATAGTATTCTCCAGTTGTTTTGCTCATAAGCTGAAACACCACTGTCACCTGTGACTTATCAGCTACATCACCACATTCTTCTTTCATCAATATTCTGACATCTTCTGTGTAGCCATATTCCTTACATACAAGCTTCAACGTAGGTTGACCGACGACATCATGGCAGCCGATAGGTTTGCAGCTCCACTTGAAGACATTGTACCTATATTCAGAATCAAAAAGATCATCCTGTTCTTTCTCAGTCATATTACTATTGACACTGAACAGAATATCAACTTCTTCGAATGTGTGATTCAGAAAAACAGGATTCTTGAATTCTTGTACTTCTGATGGAAAATACTCATTCTTAACAATATGAAGCGCAGTTCCCGCTGCAATTATCAGAAACATAATAGTAAAAGTTGTAACAGCAGGATGTCTTACAAACCAAGAATGTTCATTCTTTTCAGGATCTATATCTATTTTACCTGTTCTTTGATTCATTTTGATATCTCACCATTTCTTCCTATGAATTTGTCATTGATTCTATCTATAAGTTCTGCATGGTATATGATTTTGTATCCTTCAGGAATTTCGTTGCAATCATCAAATGTTGTAAATACTACATCTTCTTGTCCGTTTCCCTGGTGGTCTACTCCGACTCGATACATGTTATCAAGAACTATGCAGGAAATCATATTCCCGCGCCATTGCACAATACCACCCTCATAAAAAATGCTGAACATGTGTCTCTTGTCGCTCAGCGAAAGTTCGCTTTCAGGACTGAAGTAAAAATTGACCTCGTTATAGCTCTGAGTTATCATATCAGGATTAGGTTCCTCTCTTGCATAGAATGAATATATGTATATAGGAAGCAAAATTACAAGGACTATAGTAAGCACGATTAGTGTAAACTGCAAAGGCTTTCTTGTAACATAACTATCATGTATGACCATATTACCTCTTTTTTCATATATGCCCAAAGATTTATTTAAATCTTATGGAAACTAAAAGTCCAATATCACGGCAACTCAATATAGAAATCCACTGTCTCTGTTGCCCCTTTGTAAGACCTGAGCAGTGCAGGCACTTTTATCTCATAATCATATGTCCCATAAAAACCCACAACATCTTCGTTGTTTGATGTTATGAAAACCAAATCTTCTGAATCTGTTGAATCATATTCTCCGTCGTCATCATCTGAAGCATCCCATAATATTCCAGTCACAAAACTGGTCGAGTTAGTGCTGTTGACAACAGGAACACCCTCTATAGTCCAATCAATGATATCAAAACTGCGTGTTGATTTAGGAGTTGAGCCATCTGTACTGTATGTGATATTGATTGAATCTGGAAAACCAGTCATGCCAAGAAGCTGGTCTGCTTCCTCAAAATCATCTGAAGAATTGACTGAAGCATTTGTCTTCCCTAGTGCATAAAGTTCGTTAAAATCAATACTGCTGTCACTGTCACTAACAAGTATGTTTTCAACCTGGGAATCTATCTGAAGTAAGTAATCAGTGCCGTTTCCGACAGCAACTATTGTGCTGGTATCACCATAAAAAATATGGTATGCTGTGACACTCATCAAAATGCTCGCATTGTTGTTGGTTTCATTTGACTCTGCCACGTCATTATCAGGGTCTACATATACTGAGATGTTGTTCTGTCCCATCTGGGCAAGCCAGGTTACATTCGCCTGTGTCCAGGATGATCCAGAAATATTGATTGTTGCATTTCCAATCTCTGAGCCATCAGCTATGAACTGCACAGTCACATTTTCTGCGGTGGTTGTGCCAAGATTGGATACATTGGCAAATATGGTGATGTTCTGTGATTCACGTGGTAAAGAATCGCTGAATGTTATGTCAGAAGTATCAAGTTCAAGATCAGGAGCAGAAGATGCACTTACTTTCTGATCACCAAGACCTCCTTGCTGTATTGTTATACTTTCTGAGCATACTTTTATTCCATCCTCCGAACCATCATTAGGTGTGACACAAACATGCCACACTTCGCCTGTAATGGTCTCAGAAGGAGATATTGTATCTTCACTGCGTTGATAGAGTGTCTGTATCGAATCATCTGAAAGTGCACGACCATACACCCGTACTTCATCAATCATTCCTTGAGTGTATTGCCTATCATAGCCTCTCATCAGGCTATCTATAATGAATGGATATGCCTCGTTGTCCATGACAGTTGACCCACCAAAAATCTCTTTTTCACCGTCTATCCAAATATCACCTGTCTTAGTATCGTGGTTGACAAAGACTATTTGATGCCATCTGTCATCTGCAATCATTGTTGATGAACGCATATTATGCTGCCATGAAAGATCATAGTGTATGTACTCAACATATCCTTCTCTTAGGACAAGATTTGCCCATATGTCACTTTTATCCCTGCCTATAAGCGTAGTTCCATAATCCCCTCCTATAGTGATATCTAATCCCTTATACCAAAGAGACAATGTGAAGTTTTCCGAATCATCAAAACTTATTGTGTCTAAATTCATGTAATCATCAATACCATCAAAA
Organism: Candidatus Woesearchaeota archaeon; assembly: GCA_013203345.1. Lineage (GTDB taxonomy): Archaea > Nanobdellota > Nanobdellia > Woesearchaeales > UBA11576 > JABMQF01. The sequence continues at coordinate 3,220 of JABMQF010000093.1, read as the reverse complement.
TTATAGACCCCTCTACCATCAGATCCTCCGAATGGATACCATTCAGCTCCGAATACATCGCAATTGTTATATTGGTCAGAATAATCAATAGAAGTTGATGATGTGTTAGAAGTACTGTTCTCAAAAGGTAGATGTAGCAAAGTCATAGTCATATTGTTGACATACCATTCCTCTATGATGTAAACATCATCACCATCTTCATCAGAAGTCTCCCAATTAGCTGTAAGGTAATCATAATAGGTATTGCCACGCGAGCTCGCAGATATATCTATATTTTCTATGACTGGTGCGGTATTCAGGATCAAATCTGATGCTAAAACAGTTGTTAATGACAGAATTAACAATATTGACAATAGTACTACCATAATAAATCCTGCAAATACCCTCCGCTGTTTAGGTTCTACCATCTTATCATCTGCAGGGGCAATCTTAAATAGATTGAAGAAGGGGTCAATCAGCTTCTTCGAAGTATCTGAGTTGAGTTCATGTCGTGATAATACCTAACAGAGTCCATAAACCTTATCTCGTTGTCGCTGACATTAGATCTTAATTCATTGTAAAGTCTGGCCACGTCATTCAACAAATATCTCAGATTTGTATAGTCCTTCTTTTCCGCGCAGGTTCGAAGCTGGTTAAGCTTGACCAATACATTGACCTTCTTCTTCACCCTTTCAAAATGATTTTGGGACTTTTGATTAATCTTGCTCTCCCCGTTATTTGTGAGATATCCAAGATAAAGCTTGATTGCAGTATCAAAATCCATCGCGTTGATATACTCATTTATCCTTTCCACTGAGACAAAAGGATCACTGTCCTCGAGCCTTGCCAGGCCAACCTTGCCATATTCTTCAAATGCATAGTTAGGATATGGGAAAGCAGGGTTTGCATGTGGAAGTGTCATAATAGCCCCTGCGACATTACCTTGCACATCTGGCACGCCACCAGGAGTAGGATAATTACTGTATGTATGTGGAGTCTGATGATAAGCAGGATTCGGCTGCTGCGCATAATGTTGTTGTGATTGTTGTTGTGCAGAATGATGCTGTGAACCAGGATGATGCTGTGAACCAGGATAATGTGCTTCAGGATAAGGTTCTGCATAAGATTCATCATACTCATCAATAAAGCCAGAATCACTTCTTGAAAAAAGACCTTTTACTTTTATTATGAATGCACGTAATACAGATTTTGTGCTTTGCAATATGTTGACAAAAAATCCTTTGATGCCTTTAGCACCATGTTTTGTAACAGCAGGATTATTTTTAGGTCTTACAAATCCAAGATAATATATCAGTAGACCTGCTATGATAAGGATTCCTGCGATGATTATTATCATGTATGGTGTTGGAATGCTTCGTGCCAGTGAAAAAACACCAAACCCTGTTATCATGTTTCCTGATTCTCCCATAAACGTCTGGAAGTTTGGGAAAATCACCGTCTTTATGTTTTTGATATCCTCGATTTCCGCATCATTATTGATAAGATAAGAGTAAGTGAAATGATTAGCATCAAGTAAGTCTAATCTAATAACAGGATCGCTTTCGATTATCTCAAAGCTTTCATTAAATACCATCTGATCAACGTCTTCAGCGACTTCCTTAGGTATCTCTTCAATAAGAGTTATGTCAGATTTGCCGTCAAGAAGAACTTCTTTTTGTACAAGATATATCTTTCTCTCTTCACCAGTCATCGATATTATTATGAATGTCTGAACTTCTGTCACTATCTTGGCTTTTTGATCGAACTTGAGCGTCTTTGTGATAAACTTGCTCATCTTGCTTTCTGATTTATTTGTATATCCGCTTGAGACAAGCTTATCCAACAACCTATTGACATCTGCTTGATTTACCTGTATGTTGAATACTTCTTTCTTACCTTCATCTATTTCTTGCGGAGTAGAATTCTTCAGTATAGCTACTTGTACAAGTATATTTTTTAGCTTATTGTTCAGCACAACAGGAGTTAACTCCTCTGTGCTTGTAACCTCAAAATCACGCTTTAATTTCATGAGCTCTGATTTCTTGGTATTAAGTGTATCCTCAATACCGAGCAAGTCCATTTCAGCGCCATGTTTATCTCTAAGATTCTGCCTTACAGCTATGATTTCATCAAGCAATTCCTGTATAGTTATTTTTACTTCATCTATTGTGATTATTTCCTCTGGTAAAAGATCTTTTTCTGTATCTTCTGTGATCTCAGTCATACCTTGTGAATCACTTGTTGAAGTACCATTTGTCGCGTTTACATCACCTACTGTTACCCTTATCTCACCAGTCATAGCACCTTCATTACCTGCTTCATCAACTGCAGATACAGTATAGAAGTACATGTTATCTTCTTCAACAGCATGGTCTATGAATGATTTCAATAGTGTTCCTGATTCTGCAAGTGTTGTGTATAGATTTGTTGGGTCAACGCCTGGCTTTGTTGATCTGTATATGTTATAGTCTGTAACATCAAGTCCAGTATGCTGCCATTTGAGTTTGACATCTCCAAGGCCCGTTATTTCAATTTCAAAGTTAAGTGGAGCATCAGGAGGTATAGTATCAACAAGGAATGTCTGTCCTGATGTTATCACTTTTCCTACATTGCCTGTCAGGTCAACTGATGAAAATGAGAACGAACCGACGGTATTTATCTTCTTGCTTAGTAGTATGTAACCTTTCCAGGTCTCTCCTGATCCTGAAAGTGGTACAGAAACTGCTGACTCTCCAACAAGAGTATAGCTAAGACTGGGCGTCGGGACAACATCTTCTGATGTTGTAACACTCACCTCTACAATTCCTGAACTTAAAGGTGATGGTGGACTAAGCTCAATTGATGCAGTAGGTGCTCTATTAACCTCTATATTGACAGGTCCGTAGTCTGTTGTCATAATATTACCTGACGGGTCCTGACATCTTATGTAATAGCTGTATGTCAAATCTGTTAGGTCTTTCAAGACAACCTTGTGATTTAGAGCTCCTGTATTTGTGAATGAACGGCTCATAGAACCATAAGCCACATTAGCCACAGTTGAGTATTTACAGGTTGCCAATTCATCAGTAGTTATAGCCAGCGTCGTGCAGGTTCTTTCTCAGAGTGATGTGGATCCCCCCACGATACTTAATCACTCCCCCACAACCACAGTAATTGAATCCTACACGACGCTGGCTATAACTACTGATGAATTGGCAACCTGTAAATACTCAACTGTGGCTAATGTGGCTTATGGTTCTAT
>JABMQF010000005.1 GCA_013203345.1 Candidatus Woesearchaeota archaeon | reverse complement strand
CGTCTCTCTTTCGGCGATGGTGTGTTCTTTCTCGAGTAGTTTCATCAGCTTGTTTTCTATCATTCCCATTTGGTGAGTCGCTTTTTCTATTGTGTCCATGGCCTGAACAGCTTTTCCTATGATGGTTATTGCCGTTTCGTCTTCTCCTTTGTCTATGTGCGTTGCTGCGAGCGCGAGGTAGTTTCTTGTGTGTAGTGTGCTCTCATCGATCAGTTTCTCGTGCTCTTCGAGTTTCTTCTCGACTTTCAGCATGTCGAGTTCTCCGTGGACCTCTTTGCGCAGGTGCTTTCGATGCTCTTTGAGTACTGTTCCTGTGTATTGCTCGCGCATTTTGTGGTAGGCGACGATGTCCATTGCTCTCAGGCGTTCTGTTAGGTCTTTTAGGGCGTAGGTTTGCTTGACGAGTCCTTCGTTGTTGAATGTTGCTGTTTGTAGTTCTGTGATGATTTGGGTTTTTGGTTTGCCCTTTCGGATGTGCTTGATGAGCCTTTTTAGGGCGTTTCTCATTGCTTTGGTGTTCTTGTGCTCTTTGCGTGTGATTATATGAACGCCTCTTACCGCTTTTTCTTCTTGTTCGATGCTTCTTCCGCTTCTCCCTTCTGGTGCTGCAACTATTGGCCCTCGAATTTTCCAGGTTCTGGGTAGTAGTTGTCGTGTGGCTTGTACGATGGCATAGATGAGGCATAGGAATAGCAGTATGCTCATCCATGGTGCTCGTTGGTACATCCAGCTGTAGAGGCCTGGTGTTACTGCTTGTAGTGAGAAGTACATCATTGCGAAGGATGCGCTTGCCGCTGTGGTCTTGTGCATTCCAAGCTTAGTCAGTGATATAGCTATGACAAGTCCTACAGCACCGACGGTTATCAGGGCTGCTACTGGGCCGAAGCTTCTTAGGTTGAATCCCATTGCGCTTTCCGTGAGCACGAGGCCGAGGCTGAGTGATAGTCCTACTGCTAATGCTACCATTCGTCCGTGTCTGCCTGTGAGGTGCTTTCCCAGGCTGAGTTGTGAGAGGCTTACGAATAGCACCAGGTAGATCGCCAGGTCGACGAGCGACCAGTACTGCTCGTAGAAATGTTCGATGTTTATTCGTCCGATTGCTTCGAAGACTCTTTGTGCGTCGGCACTGAGTGTCTCCGCGGCTTCTGCGGGCCCCGCGAGGAAGAGTACGAGTGCTATCGCTATGAGGAGGATTGCTGCTTTCATGTTGCTCACTTCTCTTTATCAGTGACGAACTCGAAGGCTTGCTTTGCGAGCCAGGAGACAACGGGCAGATCCCTTGCAGTGAAGTGGTTCGTTGTTTGCCATTCATCCTCTTTGTTCTTGTAGCTTTTTTCGAATACTGTTAGCAGCGTCTTGCTGCCTTCTTGCTTTGCTTTCCAGATAGTTGCCGTTATGCTTCCTGCTTTGAACTTTTTCTCTGGTCCTTCATTTTTTGTTTCTTTTGTATCTTTCATTGCTTTTTCACCTCGGTTGATTTTAGGTAGTAGTGGTCTGGTGCGTTTTGCACGATGAGTTCTTCTGGTATTTTGTATAGGACTTCGTTTGTTTTGCAGGTGTTTGGGTTTCTCATTGGTGTGGCCTCGACAAATGCGTATCCCGGGTAGTGTTGGGAGATGAGGTGGTTCCAGAGTTCTATTTCTTTCTTTACGTTGTTTCGCCAGCTTTTTTCGTATACGAGTCTCTTGAGTTCGGACTGGAAGAGGCCGTCCCTGTTGTTGAGCAGGGCATCTATGCATCTGCAGAACGTCTCGTAGCGCTTTGGTATGATCTGTGTGAACACCATGTTATGGTGTGGGGTTTGTTTATGTTTATGAAGAAGTGGGCACTGTTGGTGCTTGGGACTTTGTTTTCTCGTCGGGAATATTTGTGTTCTCCACTGTTGGAGAAGAAAGATGTGACTGTTTGCTTACGCGCTTCGTGTTTGTGATTGCGTATTTGTGGTTTCTGTTTGCGTTTTGTGTTTTTCGTTGAAGAAGTCTGATAGGAGTTTTCGCAGGGCTGGTCCGTATTTGGGATCGTCGACAAGGTTGTTGAGTGCGTCGGTCGCCTTCTGTTTTTCGTGGTTGTAGTTGAGTATGGTTTCGTGTGTGAGCGGTCTTGCGCAGCGGTTGCAGAATTTGGCGTCTGGTCCGTTTTCTGCGTGGCATGTTGCGCAGAGTTGTGCTTTGAGTTTGGGTTTGGTGTTGTCTTCTGTTCCGATTCCGTGGGCTTTTAGCATCCAGCGGTTCGCTGTTCGGGATGCGATGTGGCTGTAGGTGGCGAGCATGTCGCTGTCCTTTCGCCAGCCAAGGTATTCTTTGATTATTGGTTCGGGCCATCCTTGTTCTGCGAGGAGTGTGGCGCGGCTGTGGCGGAAGATGTGGGGATTGCATTTCTTGTTTTCGAGGCCGGCTTTTTTGGCCAGTCTTATGAGTATTGCCTTTAGTCCGGCGTATTTGATCGGTTTTTGGCTGCTGAGGAGGGTGAAGAGTGGTGCTGTGGGGTTGTTCCGGTCTGGGTGGCTGTTGAGCCAGTGTGCGAGGTGTGGTCCTGAGTAGAGCACTCTGTCATCGCGGTCTCCTGTTTTTCCGTGGAGGTGTAGTAGGTAGCTGAACTCGTCTTGGTAGACGTCGCCGATGTGGAGGTTGCCGATCTCTCCCACTCGTGCGCCTGTCTCGGTGAGCACTGAGATGATGGCTTTGTCGCGTGGGTGTGTGGCTGAGGTGAGCAGTGTCTGCATCTCGTCTTCGTTCCAGCACTCGCTTCGCTGGATGCGTGGGAGGTCTTTCTTTTTCAGGCCTCTGCGTATGAAGCGGACCTCTTCTGGGAATTCTTCGATGTTGAGGTAGTCTTCGCCTTGCTTTGTCCATTTGTAGAAGCGTTTGAAGGTCATTCGCATCTTGGCGCGGGTCCAGGCGCTGTACTTGGTCTCTAGGGACGCGACCATCGTCTTGATTTCGCTCTTCCTGGCCTTGTCGAAGTTCTTGTTGAGGATTCTGGCGGTCTGTATGAGCCTGTGGATGTCTGCCATCCGTGTGGCTTTCTTGATTCCTTCGAATGATCTGGCCTCGTCGTATTTCAGGATCAGTTGGGCGTTTTTCTTGCTGATGGGCTTTTTCGTCTTTGATCCTTTGCTGACCGCTCCGTCTCGCGCGAAGTCCTGGATGCTGCTCAGCCTTTTGGAGAAAGAATGTATGTCGAGCTCGTTTTTCATTCTGTCCACACCTCCTCAGGCGGGTGTTCTTCCTAAAGAAGATGTGGGGGCTATGAGTAGTAAGGTAATAGCCCCGCGCGGACTTTCGAGCAAAGCGCGAATCTCGCTTTCCATTCGAACCGCGGTCCCAGCTTGTCTTCAACGATAGGCGAAGATAAATCTTCGATTTCTCGCCACCAAAGAGCTGGATGATTGGCCTCTACACTACGGGGCTGTGTTCTGAAAAGTTCTTGTTTTGTTTATAAACTTTCTGCTGCTATTTCCACAGCGTGAGAGCTTCTTCTTCCATAAAATGAAGATTTCCAGGCACAATTAGGCTGTGCAAGGGTCCTCCAAAATCTTCTGTCAGTAGTGATTTTGCATCACCTGCTTTCACAATCATATCATTTCCACCTAGGCGGGCGCAGCCCACGCAAAGTGTGTCTTCAGTGAACACTTTTTCCTTCCTTTTCTCCTCTATAGAGAGCAGGTTATTGATTGCCTGGTTCACTGTCATGAACCGCGGTTCAACTCCCTTTGCAGACCTGTTATTCATAAGGTCCTCTTTGCCAGGCTCTTTCACCTTTATGTCCAATAAACAAAGAGTATGCAACCCTGAAGCCTTGTTCTGCTTGATAACATCATAGTGTGTCTGCACATCCCAGCCTTCCTCAGGAAACACCACAGACGTTGTCTTGCCGTACTTGTACAGTTCAAGCCCTACAATCCCTACAGCATTCATGACAGATGCATTATGAATTATCTCTATCTTGATATTTTGTTTTACAGCGCGCAGGTAAAGATCTAAGTGGGTAGTTGCAGACATTGGATCTCCTACCACTAGGAATGCGATTTCCTTCTCTTTGGCTTCATTAATCATGCTCTCACTGCCCTTTTCAACAAAGTCTCTATCTGCCAAAATCACTTTCTTTCCATATAATTCTTCAAGCCGTTCCTTGCCGCATTGCAAGATTGCGGTGTACGATTCAAGGTAAATCTTGTCTGCTGATCGTACTTTTTCCAGACCTTTCAGTGTGATGTCTTTTTCATCGTTCAGGCCTAGTCCGATTATGTAAAGTGTCATGCCTTTTTTTAGCATTCTTTTGTATTTATTTCTTTGTGTTATTGTGTTGTTTGCTGACCACACCTAAAGAAAGAATTATAACAACTAAAATACTTAATGGTATATTAGTATACTTATTGATGGGTAAAATTAAGTATTAGTTATGATATTTTTGTCTGCTTACCACATTACAGTATTTCATTTTTCTTATCGTCGAGAAAATCACGCAGTTAATGATCGACCGAAAGAAACTTATATTCATTGATATTTCAGCACTATGGCGACGATAAAGGGCATTATTAGACCAATATACAAAAGTATATACTAAACTATTCTTTTGAATATATAGGTTTCAAGCCAGAAATGTTTATATAATATATTTTCCAACCTTTAAATAGATTAAACCGTGAAAAACTGCTTAGAAAGCGGTTACCCCAAAAAATCACGGAATTCATGGTCTCCAGTGAAGCGGGCGGCAACAAGGCTTTTAGTTTTTATGTTCCTGCTGCGAGCACTTGACAAAGATAAATAACCAAAAGAGGGGGTTAGACAAAATGGACTTTTTGGTGCAAAACGCATTAAATACGGTTGAGACATCTCAACCAGAAATTGAAGTAGGGCAGGCTAATATCAAAGTTATTGGTGTTGGTGGTGCTGGCAACAACATGGTGAATTGGCTCTACAAAAAGGGCATTCAGGGTGCAGAGATAATCGCGTGTAATACCGATCTTCAGCACTTGAACATCACCGATTCTGACAGGAAGTTTTTGCTGGGTCAAGAGTTGACCAGAGGTCTTGGTTGCGGAGGTTTTCCGAACAAAGGTCAAGAAGCTGCAAAAGAAAGCCTTCAGAAAATAAAAGAAGCTCTTAAAGGCTCTGACATGGTATTTGTCTGCGCTGGAATGGGTGGCGGAACAGGTACTGGTGCTTCTCCTGTGGTAGCACAGGCTTCTAAAGAGGCTGGAGCAATTGTTATCGGTACAGTGACAATGCCATTCAAGATTGAGAGAGCAAGAGTAGATAAAGCTGAGTTTGGGCTGCAGCAGTTAAGGCAGGTCTCAGACACAGTGATTGTCATCGACAACAACAGGCTTGTCAACATCGCTGGAAACCTTCCAGTACAACAGGCTTTTGCCGTTGCCAACGAATTGATATCAACGATGATAAAAGGTATCGTCGAGACTATTGCCATACCAAGTTTAGTCAATCTGGACTATGCTGACGTGAAGGCGATAATGACTGACGGTGGAGTAGCAGCTATAGGTGTGGGTGCATCTGACACTGCGAACAGGGTTGAAGAGGCTGTTAGAGGAGCTCTTTCAAATCCATTGTTGGATATCAGTTACCAAGGAGCGACAGGAGCTATAATCCACGTGCATGGTGGACCAGACCTTACGCTAGATGAGATCTCCAGGATTGGAGAACTTGTCACTGAGTCTATGGATGATGATGCAAATGTCATCTGGGGTGCTCGCGTCAGCGAGGACATGAAAGGCAAAGTGACGGTTATGACTATCATAACTGGCGTAAAGTCCCCGTGGATATTGGGAAAGCAGGATTTCAGGAAACCTACAGGGCACTCAGTTAGTATGAGTGACGAGCTAGGAATTGAGATCGTGCACTAAGCGCGTGGAAGAAAGTCACACTCACTTATGTGGGACTAACTTCTTTGCCTTCATTTTTAACCACCCCCAACAATTAAACGTGAAGGCAACCACAACTCGTCTTCATTGGGTTAATGCCCAATGAAGCTTTTTTTATTCTTTTTTTAAGATGATTCTCATTCTGCATTTACAAGAAAGATTATCATTCAGTCTCGCAAAGAAGTTTTTTGTCTAAATTCCCTTTTTTCCCCGAAGGGTTTGTTTTCTATTGATTCTTTAGATGAGTTTTTCTTGGTTTTGGTTTTATTAGTATTCAAATTAGATTTCTTGGTGTTAGTGTTATGTTTCTTAGTTTCCCTGACATCAACGTCTCATATTATCTGACTTAGCAGTTTTTCCCTGCCTGCGCCTGGACCATTGCCACGCTCGCACTGCTGTATTTGTTAATGAAGTTCGCCCAACTGCGATTGTTCTTGCTGTTGTTCCTTTTCGCTCGCTAGGTGGCAACGGTGGCTCTGGCAGGTTTGTTATCAGAATTGTTGTTTGTCTTAAAATAACAGAATTAGTTTTTAGATTTCAGAGTCTTCGAGAACTTCTTCTTCACTGCTAAGATCTTTTTCAAATTCTTTTTCTTTTCGTTTCTTTCTTTCTTCAAATTTTTCTTTTACTTTATCATGAATTTTCTTGACGCCTTCTTTTCCTTTGTATGCTATGTCTCTGCCGATAGTGGGTGCTTTCTCTTTGATGATTTCTTTGGCTTCCATAATCTTCTTCCGCATAACTTCACTGAAGTCATCCATTGCCAGGTCAGGATTGACTATTTTTCCTCCCCAGTTGTTGATGTATACCATGTCGACCATCCTGTTTTTTCTGGGTATTGGAATATCGTTTTCAATATAACCTATAGGTATCAAGACCTGTGGCCTTGCGTTGTCAGGTGCGCCCAACACTGAGTTGACCATGTTCTCGTCAAATGCGCCTACCCAGCACGAACCTAGTCCTTCATCAGTTGCTGCGAGGAGTATGTTCTGTGCTGCTGCTGCGCTGTTCTGTATAGCATATAGTTTATCTCCTCTGATTCCATATGATCTCTGTGTTATTTTAGGTTCAGAATAAACAACAATTATGACTGGAGCGCTTGCTATCCAGTGTTGTTTTAGCGCCGAGTTTGCAAGGGCCGATCTTTTTGTTTTGTCTGTTACGACGACAAATTTGAAGTCCTGCACATTTCCTGATGATGGTGCAAGCTGTCCTGCTCGAAGTATGTTACCTATCTTTTCCCATTCAACAGAAGTATTCTTGAATTTCCTCGCAGATCTGCGATTCTCGATGCACTCAAGTGTTTCCATGCCTTTTTAAATAGTTATTTGGTATTTAAATCTTTTTGTTGCCTTTTTGTTCTTAGATCAGCACAGCAATGTTTTTAAACCAGCTTATTTTTCATCTGGTCATGGAATACAAAAAGCTGGTGGAACTATACCAGAGTATTGAGGCGACTACAAAGCGTCTTGAGAAGACATATCTTCTTTCTGAATTTCTGAAGAGCATACCTATTGAGGACATCACTAAGATAACTCTTCTTATTCAAGGTAAAGTATTTCCTGTTTTTGATGACCGTAAACTCGGTGTAGCGTCAAGGCTGGTGATAAAGTCATTGAATAAGTCTATGGGAATATCTGCTGATCGTATTGAAGATGAATGGAAGCATACGGGTGATCTGGGAATAACTGCAGAGAATCTTTCAAAGAAGAAAAAGCAGGTGACTTTATTCAGCCAGATACTTTCTGTATCTAAGGTCCATTCAAATCTTGTCAAGCTTGCAAGCATGATTGGTTCAGGCACAGTATCACAGAAGGTTGGATTGATATCAGAACTTCTGACGAGTGCTTCTCCATTAGAGGCAAGGTATATTGTGCGCACTGTTTTGGAGGACTTGAGAGTTGGTGTGGGTGAGAGTGTTCTTCGTGACGCTATTGTCTGGGCTTTTTTCGATGATAGCATACATGTTAATTATGATTCCGAAAAAAAGAATATCAATCCTGAGAATAGGGAGTTGTACAATGCATATGTTGAGGCAGTACAGGATGCTTATAATGTTGTGAATGATTTTGCGCAAGTGGCGACTATTGCACGGTTGTCAGGTCTTAAGGGTCTTAAGTCTGTACACATGGAAGTTGGCAGGCCTTTGAAGGTTATGCTTTACCAGAAAGTGCAGGATATTGAGGAGGCATTTGATAGGGTTGGCCGTCCTGCTGCTTTTGAGTATAAGTATGATGGTTTTCGTGTTCAGATACACAAGAAGTCTGATGGTATTTTTGTTTTCACTCGTAGACTTGAGGAAGTTACGCGTCAGTTTCCAGATGTTGTTGATAGTATCAAGAAGCATGTCAAAGGTTCGAGTTTTGTTATTGATGCTGAATGTGTGGGGTATGATCCTAAGACTAAGAAGTATCTTCCTTTCCAGAATGTTTCACAGCGTATCAGGAGAAAATATGATATCGAGCGCATGGCAAGAGATTTTCCTGTTGAGGTGAATGTTTTTGATGTTTTGAGCTATGAAGGAGAGTCTTTGATAAAATCACCTTTCAGTGAGAGACGGAAAGTTATAGAAAGCATGGTTTCTTCTGTTCCTTTTAGTATTGTGCCTGCAAAGCAGTTAATCACTGACAACGTAGTGGAGGCAAAAAAGTTTTATGAAGAATCTTTGAAGGCTGGGGAAGAGGGTGTTATGGCAAAGAAACTTGATGGCATATATAAGCCAGGGTCAAGAGTTGGGTATGGTGTCAAGGTGAAGCCAGTTATGGAATCTCTTGATCTTGCTATCATAGGGGCTGAGTGGGGTGAAGGTAAGAGGTCTGGTTGGCTGACTAGTTTCGGGCTTGCTTGTTTTGATCCTGAGTCAGGAAATTTTCTGAGTATAGGTAAGGTTGGGACAGGTGTTAAGGAGAAGGTGGAACTTGGCGTGAGTTTTGAGCAGCTTACAGAATTGTTGCGGCCTTCTATAATTGGTGAGAAAGGGCGCGCTGTGACTATCAAGCCATCTGTCGTCGTGGAAGTAAATTTTGAAGAAATACAGAAGAGTCCTACATACTCTTCAGGTTATGCTCTAAGATTCCCTCGTGTTGGGCGCATAAGGGATGACCGTAGGCCGGATGAGTGTTCTGATATCGAGCTGGTGAAACAGCTTTTTTCTAACCAGCGGGGTCGTTGATTTTTTTAACAGATGAAAAGAGGTCTGATTTTTCTTGTTCATCTTTATTTTGTTTTTTACTATTTTGTTTTTTATTTGATTCGCATTTTTGTTTTCGCCTCTTTCTGATTTCTGTATATATCAACAGGGTTATTATCGCGCAGCATAGCACGTAAACAGTTAACATCTCTGTTTTATTGTCTCTTTTTTGCAATTCTTCACGCGATTGATTTGTTTCTTTGCCTTGATCTGCTGTACCTGTTATTGACAGTGGTTCTGATTTTGATTTATCAAAAGGGGTGGCGGGGGGTGATTTGGTTTGCTCAGGGATTTCTTTTCTCCTTGCTTTGACAGCCACTGCTGGAAGTATACCTAAGTTGCCTGATTGTTTCATTGAAGTTTCCACCATTATGATGTCTTTTTCGACTCGAAGGTTTGTGCATGTTATTTTCATCCTTGATCCTGCCACAATACTTCCTTTTTCTGGTGTGCAGTCTGTGTTTTCGCTTTTGACTTCAAAGCTCATTGTATTTTTGTTAGGGTTTACTATTTGGAAGTATGCTGTTGGATTAAGTGTTATAGTGTCAGGTACCACAGCGACACCTGCTGCTGATACTAACATTGGTGTTAGCATCAGCAGCAATATTGTCAGCAGAAGATTTTTGTTCATCCGCTGCTCACCGCTGCTATTGTTATGTTTCCTGTATAATTTCCGTTCTGTGTTGTGGGTGGCACAAATATTTGGAAACCGAGTCCTATGACACTGTCATAGCCTTTTTCAAGTCCAATATTTTTTGTCTGCAAAATATTTGTCATACTGCCTGATAATAGGCTGTCAAAGTCATTATCAAAGCTATACTTTATGTTGGTGATGCCCAGGTTGTTTTCTCCAGAGGTAAGGTCTGTTCCATATAGTCCAATATCCAGGGGTGTGTTTCCTGTATTTTTTATTGTGGGTCTTTCCATTGTTCCCAATGCGAAGTCTCCTGTTATTGACGAGGTCTTACCGAGTTTCGCCCCTGTGAATTGCAGGGAGGTAGCATCTATAGATATTGATGCCATGCTGAGGTAGTTGAATGATGTGTTTGATGTTGTATTTTCTGCTGGGTCATTAGCAGTTATTCTCACAAGGTATTCACCTGGCGCGTAATGGAATTGGAGCTCAATTGTCGCATTGTATATCGCTGTTGTGTTGCTTATATTCTGGACTCTTTCAACTGTTATCTGTTGTTGTGTGCCTGGACCTGTAAGTGTTGCAGTCACATTCTGTATGTCATCTGTTCCGTCCGGGTCTGTTATCTCTGAAGATATGGTTATTGTTTTTGATTCTCCTGGCTGCGGTGTTATTTGGATGCCTGCTGATTCATCATCATCCTGATCAAGAAAGATGCCTGTGACTGATGGAGGGGTGTTAGATACGATCACTTCTACCACAATCGCTTCACCTGTTGAAGTCTCTTCTGTAGAGCTCTCGCTGGTCTGCCATTGAGGGGTTGATTCTGAGAAGTCGAAGCTATTGTCATCTGTATCAAGATTTTCTCCATTTCTTTTCAGGCTTTTTCCCGGACTTACCGCAGAAGCAGGACTGCCCTCATATAATCCCGCGTCAATAGACGCGAAGTTACCCCATCCGACTGCATCGATTATTGTCCCATTTGGGTATGCTAGTGCAACTCCTGCGTCTAAGTTAGACATTGTGATCGCTTCCTCTTTGTCTGCATCTGGCCAGCTTGAGTTGTCTTTCAGTTCTGACCATCCATTGTCTGCGATAAGATAGTAAGAACCAGGTGTAAGGACTGTTCCATCAGGTATTGTTGCGTCAGTGTTGCTGCTTTCTGTTATTATGACATATCCGCTTATGTTTATGTCTGTTTCTGTTGGGTTGAATAACTCGACAGCTTCACCCCCTGTCTCAGTTCCTGCAGGGTCATATAGTACTTGGCTGATGACTGCATTGTCTGCAAGACATAATACTGGAAAGAGTGTTAGAATAAGTATATATTTTGTAATGCTGTTTATGGCTTTCGCTATCATTTTTTATACCTCCTTTTGTCGCAGGCAAGTCCTGCTTAAGACTTAGTGTTATGCAATATAGTTTTTAGTCTTAATAAATTTTGTGTGAGAAAAAACGGAGTTATTCCGTCGAGAACATATGTTTTTTCAGCAGAGCCCGCCTTCATATCCTGTGAGGCAGATGTCTTTGTGATGGTCTGGTGCGGAGTCGCAATACTTGATGTCCTGCTTGTGGTTCGCGAATCTGCCGAGGCATTTGCAGTACTTGTCTGAGTACTTCTCTTCATCTATTATGTCACACGCGCCAGGCTTATCGTGCTTTATTGCAATATCAAGTATGCAGTCATGTATTGTCTTCATTGGTGGCTGGCAGTAGTAGCATTGCTGTGCCTCCTGCATCATTCCTGCCGTCTTTCCCAGATCCTTAAGGCACTGCACATAGTGGCATTCTGATATATCACAAAAGGAAGCATTTTTCATCTTCTTTGCAAAGTCATAAGCGCAGTCCTCCATTGTGTAGCTGCTGCTGTGCCTGTATCCTGAACACGCTGCGTCATAGGTTTCCAAATCGAACACGTCAACCAATGCGCTTACGCGCCATTGTCCGTCGATGAGACTGAGTCTTGCTGATGGTATGTCTATTGTCTGGACATTGGTCATGGCAGTGAGGCTTAGTTTTGCAACTTCATTAGCATCTATTGTTCCAACATCTGCTTCCACAGAATTAATCTTTTTGTAGAATGGATCAAGCTCCATTATTGCGACAAATTCGTCAGCAGTCTTCTTTTCTTTTAGCGCAGGTGTGAACATCGTGTACATGATGCTGTACTGCTTCTCTTCCCATTTGTCTGCGAACAGCTTGGCTGTCTTATCAGCATCTTCTGCGAGATCAATGGTTATTACTGGAGTTTTTCCCTCTGATTCATTGATTTGTTCTTGTTCCTCTGCCTGTTCATCTTCAACAGTCTCTTCAGAAACTTGTTCTGTAACTTCAGCTTCCTCTTGAGGTTGCGTCTCTATCATTTCTTCTTCGATCACAGTCTCATCTGGAGTGCATCCTAATAGAATTATTGAGACTATTGCAAGAACAATCAGCACTGCCAGGATTTGTTTCATATTACCTTTTTTTTTGAAGATTTTCATGCCCCTGCGGGGACTTCCATGCGGCAGCATGCGCTTTCCGCAAATTGAACCCCGGTCTCAAGCTCCGCAAGCTTGAAGTCTATCCATTAGCCTACAGGGGCATTGGGTGGCTAAGCGTACGCAGTAAGCGCATGCCGCCCCTTGCATATCAAATGGGCGTAACCATTTGATTCTTGCTATCCTACAGGGGCATATAACCACTGTCTTGGGTTTATCTTCCTATTTAAATAATTTCACCCTGAGAGTAATCAAAAAGCTTTTTATAGCACCTCTTTTATTCTACACGATTCGTACAGAACATGTTCTGTATGTGGTGTTGAGAATGGGTGATTGTAGAGATGAATAATAGTTTGGTTGATATTTTGAAGGATTCACGTCCTTTTAAGGGATTAGGCAAACTGGCTGACAGAGTTTCAGACAAAGTTTGTGAAACAACTATAGGCAATGAGCTGTCATTATTTGCAGGTTCTGTCTCTAGTCAGTTCAGGGTTTTAGGGAATAATTATTCTCTTGATGATATATTCAGGGATCCGCAGCATTTCGCAGATTCTGGTGTTAGGGCTATCGGTTCTGTCGTAGTCGATAAGTCTCATGATTTTGATCTTCGGTTCAGCCTGGATCGTTTTGCAGAGCACATATCAAATTCTCTCGATCTGTCCTTTGTTGGAGCATATGCTATTACAGATTCTGTGAAAAAGAGTGTTGAGACAGACAGGGAATCAGGGAATCTTGTGCCTGACCGTAAGACAAGCTTTGATCCAGGGTTTTTGGATCTCACCTCCCCTCTGATGACTGAAGAATCACAGGGATCCAGACTTACAGTCCCTTTTTTCTATAGGGGTGAGAAGTATGGTGCTGCTGTATTTGAGAAACCATATTTATCAAAAAGGGATATGATCACTTTGGTATACTGCTGTTCACAGTTCAGCAGGCATCTGATGAATTCAAAGACTGGCTACGAGTGGCGGGAAGCTGCATTGACAGATAGCCTTACAGGTCTCAAGAACCGGCGTAGTTTTGAACACACCTGCACCCGTAGGATAAAGCAGTCACAGAAAAGTGGAAATCCCTTTTCCATGCTTCTTATCGACCTGGATCGTTTCAAGAGTATAAATGATACCTTGGGTCACGAGGCGGGTGACCTGGTTCTAAAGGATGTCGCGGATGTCATGCGGGTTCATTTCAGGGAGTCTGATATGTTTCGTTATGGTGGTGAGGAGTTTGCTGTGTCATTGCCTGACACTCCATATGGTGTCGCTCATGAGCGTGCAAGGAATTTTGGCATAAAGCTCAATGAAATTCCTAACCTGAAAAAGATAAGTGGCACTATAGGTGTTGCTTCTACAGACCGTGATTGTGTTGGTGAGATGAAAAATGATGATGAGAATGCAGAAGATCTTCTAGGATATCTGTTGAAGGTGGCTGACGAGAGGTTGTATGATGCGAAACCATTCAGGAATGCTGTCTGCTGCATTGATAGGGATTCTTTGACAGGTTTTCCAAACATCACAACTATTGCCCGGGATGATCTTGTCAAGAAGTTGGATCCTGCCAAACGTGCTAGCGGCAATTCTGCTATCTTTTGCTTTAACGTGTCAGGTATGACTAAGGCTATAAGGGATTATGGTCCTGATTATTGCTGGAGTGTTTTTAAGGATTCGGTTGTATCTCTTAATGGTAAAAACTCAGAGTTTGACAGTATTGCTCGGGTTCATACTCGTGACGAAGTGATTGCGTATTATTGTTCTGATTCTTATTCAAATGATTTCAGACAGGTTGTTGAGATGAAGGCCAGGAATTCTTTGGATTTACTGGATAAATGTCAGGAGGGGGGTGTTTTTGATCCATTGGAATTTGTTCTTGGTGTGACTATTTACAATCCTGATGATGTTGAAAAGTCTCTTGCAGTTGAAATATCCAAGAACCCCTACATCCTTCTTGAGTTTGCCCAGCGTGTTGTGGATGATTTGAAGGAGTATCCTGGTGAGAAATGTCTTATAAGGAAATATCATGCTTGATCCTTAACAGCAACTGTCCCTGGTCCTCTTCTTCCGACAACAGGTCCGTCTCTTACATTGAATCCTGCTGCTGTCAGGTTATCCCTCACAATCCTTGCGCAGCTATACGTCGTAAGCACACCACCTTTTTTCATAACGCGATATATTTTTTCAAAGAATTCTTTTGTCCATAGTTCTGGACATTTGTTTGGTGAGAATGGATCAAGGAAGACACAATCAAATGAATCTTTTTTGAGTGATTTAATTGTTTCGCGTGCATCTCCCATTATTAGCTTGGCATAAGTTTTTTCATCTTCATAATTTCCTTCTGAAGCGATCTGTTTCATGATGTTGTGGCACTTGAAAGGGTATTCATCTCCCATCCTACTAATCTCATCTATGATGCCTTGATAACTCTCAAGCCCGACAATCCTGATACTGCTGCCATTGAATGCATCGATAGCTGCTGCAGAATTATACCCAAGCCCAAAGCATATGTCGAGAATCACCACATCTTCCCTTTCGCCTATGCCACACACTTGAGCGTATTTTTTGTCTGCTTCTTCCATTGCACCGCTGAGCGAGTGGTAAGATTCTCCATACTCTTCAGAATAATATGTCGCGCTTCCGTCTTTTGTGATTACTTTCCTGTCTGTCATGTTGTTTGTCCCACACTTCAGATATTTATATGTGCCGACATTTTGTCTGATTGTTTGTTTTATGGGGTTCAGAACCATAAACCTTTTAATCAACCTTTTATGAACAGGTTGTATGAAACTGTTATTGGTATATCCTCCGTTTTGCACTCCGGCTAGTCCGCCTTATTCGATTACAAATATCCACGCCTTCTTGAGGGATAATCTGCCTGGCGGGTTTAGTGTTGATGTTCTCGATCTTAACATTATGTATCATAGCAATAGGTTCAAAGAATACCAGCAATACTGCAGGAAATTAGGGCAGGAATATGATTCTGCAGAATATTCCAAAAAGACAGAAGAGTACAAACGCACAACAAAGGATGATTATTCTAGTAACAACAGGATGGTGATAGAGGATAAGAATCCATTGCTCTTCGACGAACTCCTGTCTGCCATAAAATCAAAAAAACCAGACACTGTCGCGTTCAGCATTGTTTATTCAAGTCAGGCATTCTATGCTTACGCTCTTATTAAGGAGCTCAAAAAATCAGGCATCCGAACAATCATTGGCGGCCCTGCTGTTAACAATAAGTTGATAGGTGTTGCGAACGAGCATCTCATAAATGTTGTTGAGCTTCTTGGTTACATAAAAGGTGGCGAGGTTGACCATGATAGCCTTAAGTGCGATAATGTTCTTGACTTCAGCATATACCCTCTTAAAGATTACTTTGTGCCTTCTGCAGTCATTCCGTTTAGGACGTCGAGCGGTTGTTATCACAGGAAGTGTACTTTTTGCACTCATCATCAGGGCAGCACATACTGCGAATTCTCTCTTGACAGCATTGGTGAGTCAATAAAGGCTTCAGGTCAGAAATTTGTTTTTATTGTTGATGATATGGTGCATAAGAAGAGGCTGCTTGATATTGCTAAGGTGATGAAGCCTCTTGGAGTTTCCTGGATGTGTCAGCTTAGGCCTACAGCTGATCTTGATATTGAGACATTGAGGACATTGAAAGATTCTGGACTCAATGTGATAATCTGGGGTGTTGAGTCTGGATCAAACCGCATACTTGGTATGATGAAGAAGGGCACTGACAAGGATACTAATGCAAAGGTGCTTTCAAACTCGCACAATGCAGGTATCAAGAATGTTGTCTACATAATGTTTGGTTTTCCTAGCGAGACAAAGGAGGAGTTCCTTGAGACAATAGGTTTTCTTGAAGATAACAATGAAAGCATAGACTTGGTGTCTACTTCTATTTTCGGGCTTCAGAAAGGGACAGAGATATATGAACATCCTAAAGAGTTCAGCATCACTGCAGTAAGGGAAGAAAAAAGGACTATTCTTGATGATAAGATAACCTATGATGTTTCAGCGGGCTTGACGCACGAAGAAGCCGTGGGATTGAGGAAGAGATACTCCAAGACTCTTGAGAAAATCAACAACTATCCCAAGGCCATGAATTTCTTCAGGGAGCATATGCTGTGTATTTAGGCAAGCCCTTGACATTTCATTTCTTCATGACCACAGTTTGCACATTTGTTAACATCATATAATGAGTTTCCACTGTGCATTGTTCCCTTGTTTTCCATTTCACCATCGCATTTTGGACATTTCATTTTCACACCTCAAGAATATATAGCCCCGCGCGGACTTTCGAGCAAAGCGAGAATTTCACTTTCCATTCGAACCGCGGTCCCCAGATCCAGAGTCTGAGATGATTGGTCGAGAACAGCTGTGCTGCCCTATTTGACCACTACACTACGGGGCTGTTTCACAGGTTTGGAGAAAGTCTCTTGTTTATAAAATATTTGGTTTACCACCTATTGCTTCTTAATATACCCAACTCTTTCCAGGAGGTCGTGGAATCCGTGTATGAGATTCTTCATAGCATAGCATTCTTCTGGAGTCACCCACTTATATTCCTGATGTTCTTCAGGATTCAGTGTTATGTCTATTGGGCGTTTCAGCATTATTTTGTATGTTGGGAATTCAACAGTCTTTTCAGGGAACTTCCACACCCATTCTCCGAGGAATTCCAGTTCTTCCTCTGATGCTTCATAACCTGTCTCTTCTTTTATCTCTCGTTTGATAGTCTCCAAATCAGAGTGTCCTGCTTCAACTTTGCCTGCAGGAAGCCCCCATTTACTGCCTTGGGTCTTGTCTGGTTGTCGTAGAAGTATGACAAATCTTCCTTCATGTTCCATGAAACAGCCGACAGTCCTTATCTTATAGGTCATTTTATTTTTTAGAGTTTTGCGGCGAGTGGGAGGTTAAGTTTTTTGGAGTTTTGCGACGAGTAGCGTTTGGGGTGGGTGGGAGGCTAAGTTTTTCGGAGCTTTGCTACGAAAAACCCTTCAGTGTCATTATCCTGGGGCCATATCCTTAGACATTTCTTCATTTCTTCACTGTATGTCTTACCTTCAAACTCTACAACTGGTTCACTTTTCTTGATTTCAAGCTTGATGTTTTCGAGTTTCACGTCTTCGTGATGTTTAAGTATCCAGTCAACAACTGCTTCATCCTCATCAGGTTCGAGTGTGCATGTCGAGTACACCAGGGTTCCGCCTGGCTTAAGAACATTCAATCCTGTTTTTACTAGTTGTCTCTGTGTTGAAGCGAGATGTTTTCCGAGATTAGGATTCCACATATTTATTGTTTTCAGAGATTTTCTTATTGTTCCTGTTCCTGAGCATGGTGCATCAACAAGTACTCTGTCAAATTCCATGTTCCGAAATCTTGTTCCTTGCATCCTTGTGGCTATTGTGTTCATCACACCACATCTCTGTAGGTTAATTCCGAGTGCTGCGAGCCTTATGCCTGTAACATCATTTGCAATCAGAACTCCTTTGTTTTTCATGTATTGTGCTATCTGTGTTGTTTTTGATCCTGGTGCTGCGCACATATCAAGCACTTTCTCGCCTGGTTTGGGTTCGAGCACTATTGGGGGTATCATAGATGCTGCTTCTTGGATATAGAAGTATCCGAGCATGTGCTCTATCATGTTGCCTACATCCCATCTCTTCTCTTCACCCTCTCCTTTGTGCTCTATCCAGAATCCTTCTTTGCACCAGGGTATTGGGTCAAGTTTCCACTCACCAGAAATTCTTTTGACAACGTCATTGACATTTGTCTTGAGTGTGTTGACGCGTATAGACTTACGCAGGTAAGATAAAGAATACTCCTTGAACTTGTCTATGTCTGTAAGTGCAGAATACCTTTTGACGAACTTCTCTTTAAACTCGAGATCTGCTGTGCGTGGTATTTGCGTCGGCATCTTATTAGCTTTTTCTTCCTTCCCTAAGTGTTTTGACAAGTTCGGATTCAAGTTCACTGACTATTGCGCCTTCATAGGTTGCGTTGCAGTCAGGGCATTGATAATACATCTGCGTGAATCCTGGACCCACATGCATGCTGCATAGTTTTTTGGCACTGTGTATGCCATTTCTGCAGTCGGTGTAGGAGATTATTTTTTTTTCAAAACTTACTCTTTCTTCTCCAAGTCTTTCTCCAAGACTATCTATGTATGCTTCATCAGGTTTGCTCTCGATTGCTCCTGCCATCATATCACTTCTCTTCTGTTAGGTTTTCATCCATCCATTCTTTGGATTTTTGTATGAGTGGAAGCACAATGTCTATCTCGTCTTTTGTCATTCTGCCAAGTTTTGCGAAGCTTGGTTTGCCGTCTTTGGTTGTGCGCTCTCTTGATATCTGCACTTTAGGCATACCTTCGTTGTATGACATGACTGATACTTTTATGTTCATGTTTTCTGCGACCTGAGCGTTTTCTGCCCAGAGTTCGTTATCCAATGATGGGTCGAATCCTGCCATTTTTTGTTTCCTCCTGTATTATATAATGTTAAATATGCTTTTAAGGTATTATAAAAAGGTTTGGGTGTTACCTGTTCTTGTATGTGGCGAGAGTATCCCTCTCAATGTCTAGCAGGTCTATCTGGAATGCTTTCTCTTCTTTCTTGAGTTCACGCATCACATAATGTTTTTTTGGTGTTCTGGCTGAGAAAGAGTTTCTTTCAGCCTCAAGTTCCCCTGCGTTTACGTATGCCTTAATCCTGTGTCCTTTCCAGATAGGGGGCAGTCCGAGGAATTTTATTGTTTCTACAGGATCTTCTGTAAGAACCTTCAGAGTCAGCACAGAGATGTCTCCTGATTTGTATCCTTGTGAGTGGCCTTTTTTGCGTTGCTCTGATGAGGGTCTGTATGATATTTGTTCCACAGTCCCTTCTGCCTCTTTGACTATACAGTCCAGGCATACAATGGCTTCTTCTTCTTCCACAGCCTTTTCCCTGAGATTTTGATTGTACTCATCATCGGACTTTCCTGAAAAAAAATCTTCGTGTCGTCTGAGTATTTCTTCCGTTTGCTCTTGGGTTATCGGTTCTTTGAGCGGGTCGATTACTCCTTCCTTTCCACTGGTTTCTTCTTTCATTGCATTTACCTCCTTGCTCTGTCTATTCCCTGAACTCAACAGTGTCTACAACTCCGTCCGAGTCAAGGTCGAGTCCTTCCACAACCTTTGCTATTGTATGGGGTTTGAATTTGTTTCCTGAATATATTTGTTTGAATTCTTTAAGGAATGCAATTATAGCTGCGCGTGTACCTGACTGTCTTTTGCCTGCAACTACAAGTATTGATTTTTCTTTATTGTATGGATTTTTTATCTTGACAATTATTCCCGTTTCATCGCTGGAGTATGATGTCTTGCTTATTTTGGAGTATATGTTTTTGTCAGGTGCAAATTGTATTGGGAGGTGTCTGTTAAGATTGTGCGTGATTCTGTTTGTTATAGGTCCGCCAATAAGTATGAGATTTTCCTTGAGGTCTTCACGGGTTGTCTCTGTGTCGAGTCTTACGTTTATTTCAGGTACATGGCTTATGAATGTGCCGAAGAACATAGCAAGGTCTATTCCATAGTACCCGTCTCTTGATCTTGCTTTTTCAGGTCCGTGCGGATCAGGGCTGCCTACTATTATCCTTGTGTCAAGCCTGCCGTCTATTATGAATGGCCTGAAGAATTGCGCAACTTTTTCATCTGTGATGGGTATGTCTTGTTTAGGGACCAGGTCCTTGAACCGTACCACAAGCGCGGGTTTCGCAATCTTGTAGAGCTTGGCTATGGTTCCATGTACTTCTTTCTGGCGTGTGTGTTTTATGATTCCTGCCTTCTCGAGCTGCCTTACATGGTAGTATATCTTCTGTTCATTCTCCTTGAGTTCTTTTGCTATCTGTTTAGGGTATTTTTCTTCATCTGTTATGCTTCCTATTACCCTTTGTGCTAGCTTAGAGCTCATACTACCTGCTTTTCCCATCTCAATCTCTTTGGCATCAAGCGAGTATGCTTTGTTTTTCTTCCTCTCTAGGACCTTCATTTTAAAGCAACCTATTAAAAATATTTTTTTAGTGATATTAAAAATTTTTTAATAACCTTTAAATATAAAAGCTTTACTATTTTCAACTTCCAGAGGGGATTCGCGTATTGCGGCTTCTCATCATGGGTGGTTTATTATGAGAAAGCTTTTTGGAACAGATGGAGTTCGTGGACAGTCCAATGTATTTCCCATGACCGCAGAAATTGCCCTTAGGCTTGGTCAGGCAGCTGCAGCAGTGTTTCAGCGGCGTCTTGGACGAAAGGATATAACTGCTGTTATTGGTAAGGATACGAGAAAATCAGGATATATATTTGAGTACGCACTGGTATCTGGTCTTTGCTCTATGGGTGTTGATGTTTATCTTGTAGGTCCTATACCTACTCCTGCCATATCTCATCTGACAAAGAGTTTCGCAGCTGATCTCGGAATTGTGATATCTGCTTCTCATAATCCTGCAGAAGATAATGGTATAAAGTTATTTGACAGGGAAGGATTCAAACTGCCTGATGAGTTTGAGGAGGAGATAGAGTCTTTTATTAATTCAGGTGTTGATACTTCGCGTGTAAATGGTGTTGGTGTAGGTAAAGCGCATCGAATCGATGATGCTTCGGGGCGTTATATAGAGTACACAAAGAATTCTATCAAGAACATGTCTCTTTCAGGGCTGAAGATCGTGCTTGACTGTGCTAATGGTGCTGCATACAAGGTGGCTCCGCTGATATTTCGTGAGCTTGGCGCAGATGTTATTGTTCTTAACAATAATCCTGACGGGACAAACATAAATCTTGAATGTGGGTCTATGTATCCAGGGGTTATACGCGCTGCTGTTCTTGGGCACAACGCGAACATAGGTATAGCTCTGGACGGTGATGCGGATCGTATAATAATGGTGGATGAAAAGGGTAATGATGTTGATGGTGATCAGATAATCGCGATGTGTGCGATTGACATGAAAAAACGCGGAAAACTAAATGGTGATAAGGTCGTCGTGACGGTCATGTCAAACATAGGTTTTGACATTGCTATGAAGGATAATGGAATCAGTGTTATCAAATCTAAGGTTGGTGATCGTTATGTTGTGGAGGAAATGAGGAATTCTGGAGCTATGCTCGGAGGAGAGCAATCTGGTCATATAATATTCTTTAATCGTTCAACTACTGGTGATGGTGCACTTTCTGCGCTCCAGGTTTTAGCTCTTCTAAAGACTTCAGACAAGCCTCTTTCAGAGCTTGCTAAGTGCATGACTCTTTTCCCTCAGGTTTTAAAGAATGTTCCTGTGCGTGATAAACGTCCGATTGAAAAGATGCTTAGTGTATGTGCTGCTATCTCGAAAGCCAACAGTGCGTTAGGTGATGCTGGCAGAGTTCTTGTCAGGTATTCTGGTACAGAGAACAAGTGTAGAGTTATGGTCGAGGGCAGAGATGTAAATGAGATTAGTGAACTCGCAGACGGTATAGTTGCGGCTATCAGGGAAGAGGTAGGTGAATAATATGCAGGCAGTTATCATGGCGGCAGGGAAATCAACCAGGATGTATCCTTTGACAGTGAACAAACCAAAGCCCTTGCTTAAGGTGCTGGACAGGACAATAATGGAGCACAACCTTGACCAGCTTGAGGGTTTGGTCGACGAAGTAATAATAATAGTGGGTTTCAGAAAAGATATGATTATAGAAAAGTTCGGGTCATCCTATAAGGGTATGAAGCTTTTTTATGCAGAGCAGAAAGAACAGCTCGGCACGGGTCATGCTTTGATGTCTGCAAAGCCATTCCTCAAAGACAAGTTTCTTGTCATGAATGGTGATGATCTTTTCTCAAAGAGGGATCTTGCTGCTTTGCAAAAGCATGATTATGCTCTTCTTGCGATGGAGGTTGAAGACATCAGAAAGTTCGGCGCGGTCATGGTTGAGGACGGCAAAGTGAAACAGATAATTGAGAAACCTGTGGCCAATATATCAAAGTACGCGAATGTGGGTGCTTATGTTTTTAACAAGAGTATATTCAGCTTTGAGCTCAAGAAGACAGAGCGGGGTGAGTATGAGATAACTGATTATGCTACAGAGCTTGCCAGGATGGGCAATATGGAGTTTGAGGTCGTGAAGGGTTATTGGCTTCCTGTTGGTTACCCTTGGAATTATCTTGAGGCTAATGT
Source organism: Candidatus Woesearchaeota archaeon (assembly GCA_013203345.1). GTDB lineage: Archaea > Nanobdellota > Nanobdellia > Woesearchaeales > UBA11576 > JABMQF01. The sequence goes on along the minus strand of JABMQF010000005.1, from coordinate 11,378 downwards.
CGATATGCTGCACATGATGCCTGAAGCGATAACAGACCCTTCTGCAAAAGTTGAAGATAATGTCACGATTAAAGGAAAGGTAATCATTGGTGCGAACACAGTTATCAGGTCAGGCACTTATATTGAAGGTCCTGCATTCATAGGAAAGGATTGTGAGATTGGTCCCAACGCATACATCCGCAAGGACACAATACTAATGGATGGTGTGCGCACAAGAGCAGAGATTGTGGATTCTGTTTTTATGGACAAGGCCACTGCTAAGCATGATTGTTACATAGGTCATTCAGTCATAGGAGAATCTGTTAACATAGCTGCAGGAACAGTTACTGCAGACTATCGCCACGACGGAAGTAATAATATGACTCTCGTAAAGGGAGATAAGATTGATACTATGAGGAGGAAGCTCGGTGCATTCATAGGTGATGGTGCGTGCCTGGGTATAGGCACACTTATCTATCCTGGACGGAAGATCTGGCCTGGTAAAACAACTCTCCCTGGAGAGGTTGTTAAGCAGGACATTATGGATTAGGTATGTGATTTATGATTGATATGAAGTTTGAGAGGTGTCTTCATTGTGCGGAATAATAGGATATGTTGGCAATCGTAATGGGTCAGACGTTGTGATAAATGGGCTGAAGAAGCTCGAGTATCGTGGCTATGATTCATGGGGTGTTGCAGTAAAAGGTAATCCTTCAATAAGCATCCAAAAGCAGGTCGGTAAGATATCTGATTTCAAAGATGTTGGTTCTTTTCCTTCTGATGGTATTGCTATAGGTCATACAAGATGGGCTACTAATGGTAAAGTCACAAAAGAGAATTCTCATCCTCATACGTGTTGCACAGGAAAAATAGCTGTTGTCCATAATGGCATTATCGAGAATTATCAGGAGCTCAAGAAAGAACTGGTTTCGCATACATTTTCATCAGAGACAGACACAGAGATAATAAGTCATCTTATTGAGGAGAATATGGATTCAGGACTTGGTTTTGAGGATTCTGTCAGAGCTGCTATTACACGTCTCGACGGGCGTTTTGCTGTTGTTGCGGTTTGTACTTCAAGCGACAAGGTGGTTGCCGCGAGAAAGGGTTCTCCGCTTGTGATTGGTGTTGGTGATTGTGCGCATGAAGGTGAGTTTTTTGTTGCGTCTGACATACCTGCTTTTCTTGAGTACACCAATAAGGTAGTATTCCTAGAGGATGGTGATGTCGCGATAATCCATGATGGAATTAGATATTCTGATTTCTATGGTAAAAGGGTTGAGAGGCTTCCGACAGAGATTAGCTGGGGCGTCGAGCAGGCAGAGCTGAATGGTCACGAGCATTACATGATTAAAGAGATACTTGAGCAGAAGGATACAATACGTATGGCGATAACACAAGAGGAAGATAGGATAATGCGTGTTGCGGATATGATTAACAGAAGTTTCGGTACATTTTTTATAGGTTGTGGAACTGCAGGAAAAGTAGGTTCGATAGGAAGTTATCTTTTCTCAAGTATTGCGGGCAAGCACGTCAATTGTGTTGTAGGTTCTGAGTTCCCTAACTATCATGATTTTCTCACTGATAAGACATTGATTGTCTGCATCTCCCAATCAGGCGAGACAGCAGATACTTTGGAGGCAATAGAGGTTGCCAAGAAAAAGGGTTGCAAGGTAGTATCTATAGTCAATGTGATGGGTTCGACAATGATGAGGATGAGTGATGATTACATCATGTGCAATTCAGGACCTGAAAAAGCAGTATGCTCGACAAAAGTGACGACTGCGCAGATTGCAATACTTATGAAGTTGGCTTATGCTTGCGCAGGACGTCTTGATGAAGGCAATAGATTCCTTTCTTCTGTCTCTACAAAAGTAGAGATTATGCTTGATGATAAATATCTTGAGAATGTACAGTTCCTTGCAAAAAGAATTGCAGGACATGAGTCTATGTATATAATTGGAAGGTCGCATAACTATCCTGTTGCGTTAGAGGGTGCTATCAAGATGCAGGAAGTTCCTTACATTCATGCAGAAGGTTTTGCCGGCGGTGAATTGAAGCACGGTCCTATAGCTCTTATCCAAAACGGAACTCCTTGCATTGCGCTTGTCGCGAATGATGACGTGAAGAAAGATACAATAATCAATGCGCTTGAGATAAAATCGCGTGGTGGTTTTATAATAGGTATAGCTCCTGAGAATAATGAGGTCTTTGATTTCTGGGTCCCTGTCCCTGATGTTGGTCTTGCAAGCCCGATAGTGAACATAATTCCTATGCAACTTCTCTCCTACTTCACCGCTCTGGAGAGGAAGTGCGATCCAGACAAACCAAGAAACCTTGCAAAGTCAGTTACTGTGAAGTGAGTGCGGGATTCTTTATGTTTTGAAATGAATTGAAAGAGAGCTCTTTTCATTCTTTACAGGTTTCTTTTCACGAATACTCCTATATTGTAGTTGAACTTTTCACCTCTCTCGAAGAGGTCTGCTGCAACTCCTACTTTGAATCCGTCGATATCCAGTCCGAGTCTTACTTTTTGTGTACTCGCAACATGACCTGCGTTACTAAGCACACTTATGTCTTGCAGCATTGCGTAAAGGCTCAGGCCTTTCCTAAGCTCTGGCTGATAAGTTGCTCTCGCATAGAGTATCAGATCAGGTTCAGATCTGTATCCTGCCGTTGCCATACACAGCACACCCAGATCACCGAACTGGTCTGCGTACATGAATCCTGACCGGGGTGTTATTCCGTCAGGTGATGCTTGCATAACTCCTAGCAGGTTGACTCCTTTTCCGAGTCTGTAGGTCAGTGCGTTCACTGAATTCAGGTTTGTTATTCTTTTGTAGTCTACATTCAGCACATTCTCACTGTACCACCCTAGTTTATCTCCTATTTGTCCATTCAGCACGACATCAATCGTTGTCGCTTTGTGCCCTGTCATCAGCTCAACTGAGCTCTGCGCTTCAGCGGGCTTTGGAGTTCCTATACTTGCAGCCATGATTGCTGTACTCATCAATACTTTCTTGCATATATTCTTCATTCTACTTGTTGTTGACATTTATTCCACCACCTGTTCTATATCATCACTTCCAAATTTTACAAGTTGAATTTTTTTCATGATTTTAACTACTACATAGAAATGAATAGGTATATTTTAATTTTATCTCCCTCCAGGTGGGGTATAATTGGAAGTTTTTATATATCAGAATTCTTTAAAGACAATTATGCACGAAGAATTACTAGAAAACATAGGTCTCACTAAAGGCGAAGTCAAGGTCTATTTGACCCTTTTGCAGATAGGAGAGACAACCACTGGCAAGATTATTGAAAAGTCAGGCCTCTCTGGCGGCAAGATATATCTCATACTTGACAGATTATGCCAAAAAGGACTGGTAACATACATCGTAAAAGAGAAGACTAAATACTTCCAGGCAGCAACCCCGAAAAAGATACTTGAGTTTATCGATGAAACAAAATCTAAGATTGATAAGAAAAAAAAGGCAGTTGAAGATATCCTGCCGCAACTAATGGGTCTACACAATCTTAAAACAAAAGAAAGCAGTGCGGTCATATACAAAGGAATTCAAGGATTTAAAACTGTTTTATCAGACACTCTTGACAGATTAACAAAAGATGATGAATGGCTAGCATTTGGTGTCCGAGGTGATAGGCCTGTGAACGTGAAGAGGGTGTGGGATAAATGGTTAAAGGAAAGAGTTCGCAAAAAGATAAAGTCAAAGATGATTGTGGCAGATAAAGCAGCATACGATGGATACAAATCAGTATCTCTCACTGATTTCAAGATGTTAAAGTTGGAATCAACAGCACCAATCACAATTTCCCGAGATGTTGTACTGATCTATGATTGGAAAGAGTTGTCCATAATAAAAATAACCAATGAAGACATAGCACACTCATTCAGAGAATTTTTCTATAGTCTCTGGAATATTGCAGAAAAAATTAAGTAAATCTTTTTTTCTCCCACACACCAAACATGCGAACTCTCCCACACCCTGCTACAATAACATTTATAAACCATCCCGCGTTCAGCACACTTGGGTGATATTTAATGGTACAAATTACGCCTGAGATGGTGGGTTTAGCTCCTTTAATGGCTATGGCCGGAGCAATATTTGTTGGAATTATTGTGTCTTCTATTTTGCTCTATATATATATACGGCACTAACATTGAGCACAATTGCAAGGAAATTACACTACAAGAATAATTGGCTAGCATGGATTCCGATTGTTCAGTTTGTGCTTTTACCTATACTTGCAAAAAAGCATTGGGCTTGGGTCTTTATTTTCTTAGTGCCTATAGCGGGCTTAGTGTTCATGATTATCTGGACATGGACTATATATGAGAGAAGGAAGTATCCTGGATACCTTGCGCTTATTCCTCTTGCAGGGGTTATTCCTATAATTGGTATACTTGCGACAATCGCACATCTTGTTGTGATGGGTTTTGTTGCTTGGTACGACCGCTGAATTTTTTATTTTTTTTATTTTTTTATAAAACATAACACTGATTAGGCAAATTAATCATAGTGATTGCAAGGTCGGTTAACAAAACACCTATTAGGTTTTCTTTGAGATGGTTACATCATACAGATTTTAATGCGAGCAAATAATTAGATGATAAAAAATAAGCTGCTTTACAGCAGCCTCACTCCCATCTCTTCTATCTTCTCTACATGTTCTTTTGGCCACACGCTTGAGTGCACCTCACCGATGTGTGCCTTCTGCAGCAGTACCATACAGAGCCTTGACTGTCCTATTCCTCCGCCGATAGATAATGGAAATTCTCCAGAGATTACTCCGCTGTGGAACTCAAGCTCTTTCCTTTCAGACAACCCCATCATCTCAAGCTGTGCCACCATCGACTCAGGATCAACTCTGATGCCCATAGACGAAAGCTCAATTGACTTTCTGCGCACATTGTCCCATACAATCAAGTCACCATCCAGACCTCTCTTCCCATCTTCTGTCTCTGTCACCCAGTCATCATAGTCTGCTGCGCGAACATCGTGGGGATATCCGGATTTTAATGGGTATCCTATACCTATGATGAAAACAGCCCCATGTTCTTCAGCAATTGCGTGCTCTCTTTCTTTTGATGTTTTATCAGGCCATCTTTCTTCAAGTTCTTCACTGTGGACAAAGGTTATCTTTTTCGGTAATGTTTTCTCAATCATAGGATATGCTTCCTCAACAACTGTTTCTGTTTCAAGAATTGCTAAATAGATTTCCTCTACTACTCCTCTGAGAAATTCAAGACTCCTTTGCTCTTTTGTCATCACCATTTCCCAATCCCACTGATCCACATATATGCTGTGGATATCATCCACATCCTCGTCTTTTCTGATAGCTTCCATATCTGTGTAAAGACCTGTTCCATGTTCAAATCCTTTTCCTAATGTCATCCTTTTCCATTTCGCCAGACTATGGACTATCTGGACAGATGCGAATTTTGTATCAAAGCTCACTGGCACTTGTGTCCCTGCAAGATCATCTTGTAGACCTCTTCCGGGAATCAGGAATCGTGGAGCACTTACTCTATGGAGTCTCAATCTCTCAGATATTTCTTTTTCGAAAGTATCCTTTACGAGTTTGACTGCTTTTTGTGTCTCGAAAAAATCGAGTTTTGTTTTGTATGTTTGGATTATTTCTTGTTTCATATTATTCACCCTCCTGCTCAAATGTTCTGCTTTCACTCTGTTGAGTCGCTCTTAAACTTTCGATAAGTTCTATCATCTCTCTCACCCTCCATACTATCTCTGATTAGGATATTGTTGTGATTATACACCACAATCATTTAAATAATTAATCCAGAAAAAGTAGTAAAAACAGCCAAAAATAGAAACATTTATATAAAATATGGGACATATGTTCCATAAACTTATGATAATACGTCGGTGATACCATGAAACTATACAACGAGATGGCAAAATACGTTGACATGACGTATAAGGAAGTTAAGGATTATCGCCAAGAGGTTGGCTTCATCATACAGATGTTCAGGAAGCATAAGCTCAGGCCGAAGCTGATCTATGACGTGGCCTGCGGAGCAGGTAACCACAGCAGGCTCCTGATGCAGAAGGGCTACAATGTTATTGGGGCTGACATGAATCCTGGCATGATTAGGCTCGCGAGAAAGCAGGTGCCGAATCTCAAAATTTTCAGGCAGGACATGCGTAATCTACATATGGAGCAGAAAGCAGACTGCATAATCACCATGTTCAACGCGATAAACCATTTGGAAAACCATTCTGACTTTGAAAAGATGATAAAGTCTTATCATAAGAACTTGAACAAGGGTGGACTTGTTATTTTCGACACCATGTGGGACCCGAACAATTGGATAGATGGATTCTATAGTGTCCAGAAATACAAGATAGAAAATACTATCATCGCAAAATCTGACAGGTCAATCCTTTTGAGCAAGAACAGGGGCTTTGTGCACCAGGTATACGTGGTGTGGGAAGGCAAGAGCAGGAACGCGAAAATAATGGAGACGAAATGGGTCAATTTCCTTTTCGACATTGACAAGATGAAGAGGATAATAAGTAAGAATGGCTTTAAGTTGAGGATATACTACAACTTCTCCACAACAGAAAGGAAGAAGAAAAACTGCTATTATGTCTTTGTGCTGGAGAAACTTTGAGAATGGACGAAAAAGACCAGAAGATACTGGACATCTTAAAGCATCATGGTGATTACACCACTAGGCAGATAGCAAAGAAGACACTCCTTCCGCCGACAACCATCCACAATCGCATCAGAAAACTCAGGAAGGAAGGTGTTATCAGGAAGTTCACAGTAGACATAGATCCTGCAAAGGTTGACAAGGGATTTGCAGCTTATGTTCTTGTTTCAGCAAACCTGGCAGTCCTGAAGCAGAAAAAAAGGACTCAGTACGATCTCGCAAACGAACTGAGAAAGTTTGAATTTATAGAACGTGCAGACATTGTTTCAGGCGGTACAGATATAGTCACCATTGTCCGCGTCAAAGATGTAAGTGAATTTGACAAGGCACTCTTAGGAAAGATTCAAAAGATAGAAGGTGTGGATAAGACCCAGAGCATGATTGTTATACATTAAATAAAAAATATTTCAATTAACTCACATCTTCTCTAAAGCATCAATTCCCAACATAGCAAGTCCGTTTGCAAGTGCTTGTCTTGTGCAGTCTATCAATAGCAGTCTTGCATTCCGCAGCTTCTCATCTTTTTCCTGTATGCATGGACAGGCATGATAGAATTCATTGAATGATCTTGAGATTGATAGCAGGCTTTGCGCTATGATGTGCGGGCGATACATCTCGCACGCGTCTGCTGTTTTAGTAGGCAGCAGAGAAAGTTCATGGATAAGTGCAGTCTCTGACTTTTTCTTTAGCGATGATGCATCAGCATCAAAATGAACATCAATCTCTTGCTCTGCTTTTCGCAGTATAGAACATGCACGTGCATGTGTGTATTGGACATAAGGTCCTGTGTCTCCTTCAAAGCTTATGCTTTCTTCTGGGTTGAATGTCATATCTTTTATTGCGTCTCCTTTGAGCAGGAAGAACTTTATCGCTCCAAGACTTATCATTCTCTTCCTATTGGCAGTCTCTTCTTCACTTAATGTGATGTGCCTTTTCTTTATCTCTTCTGCTGCGAGGTTTTCCAGTTCTTCAATGAGGTCGTCAGCATCTACTACTGTCCCTTCTCGGCTTTTCATCCTGCCTTCTGGCAGGTGTACCATCCCATAAGCAAAATGGTGGCAACCTTCTGACCATCTGTGACCCAGCTTCTCAAGGATAGTGAACAACACCTTGAAGTGATAGTTCTGTTCTGTCGCCACTACATATATCATCTTATCAAAATTAAATTCTTCGTGTCTTAGCTGTGCTGTGTAAAGATCCTGTGTCACATACACACTTGTCCCGTCCGACCGAAGCAGAACTTTCTCACCCAGTCCCTCTTTTTCAAGATCTACTATGACTGCGCCATCATCATTTTTTTTGAACAGGCCTTTCTTGAGCCCACCCATAACCATCTTCTTTCCGCCTTCATAGGTCTCTGATTCATAATACTCTTTGTCGAATTCAGAAAGTCCGAATCTTTTGTATGTCTGCTTGAAGCCTGAGAATGCCCAGGTGTTCATCTTTTGCCAGAGTTCTCTTATTTCCTTGTCTCCTTTTTCCCATTTGAGAAGCATCTCTTTGGATTCTTGTTCAAGTGCTTCATCAGCTTTCTTTGAGAACATGACATAGTAGTCTCCGACAAAGTGGTCGCTTTTCCTTTCTTCTGATTCAGGAGTTTTTCCCATTCCCCATTTCTTGTAAGCGAGCATACTTTTGCATATGTGTATTCCCCTATCATTATTGATATTAACAATTTTTACCTCATATCCTTGACTCTTTAGGATATTTGACATGCTTAGGCCGAGCGCCATGTTCCTCATATGTCCAAGGTGAAGTGGCTTGTTTGTGTTGGGTCCTGGGTATTCTATTACGATTGTTTTACCGTCTCCTTTGCCAGAATGCCCGTACTTATTACCTGCTTTCTTGATCTCTTCGAGCACATTTCCTGCCATCAATGCTTTGTTCACAAAGAAGTTTAGATATGGTCCAAAACTTTTGACTTCAGCAATCATCTCATCAGGCTTTATCTTTCCTGTAAGGTATTCTGCAATCTGCGCAGGAGCTTTCTTGAGCCGTTTTGACAGCACAAAACAAGGGAATGCGTAGTCTCCGAGGAGCGGATCAGGAGGTACTTCTATAATGGATTCATCAATCCCTTCTGAACCTATTTCATCTACTATTTTTTCTATGATGTGAAGTTTGAAATCATCCATTTTTCTTTGACTTGATTTTTTTCTTTATTTTTTGGCCTATTGCGAATATCTTTTTTTCTTTGAGAGGTTCAAGTTCAACTCCTTGTGCTTCAGCTATCTTGCGTATGTCTTTTTGCATGGAGCCCAGCGTGTGCTTCATAACAACATATTCTCTCCATTTGAGAACAAGTATTATCAGGTATAGTCCAAATACCCCTCCTACTAGCACTTTGAGTGTGCTGATTATTGAGCTTATAGGACTTAAAAGTGGGAATAATGTTGCATTCGGGTCTGTCATCTCTTTACCTCTTTATATGTGAAAGAGGTTTATTTGTTTATTAAGTTATCGAAGAAAAAAGAAATAATTAAAGATTTATTTCATCTTCGTCTTCCTCTGCTTCGCGTATCTTGACTGCTTCCTCAACTCCTCTCATGAAAGCGAAGCCTTTAGGGTCTTCTTCTTCATCTTCGTCATCAAGTACTATTGTCTGTTCAGAACTACTATCAAAGAACTCTTCATCATCTTCATAGAGCTGCATTAATATCACCTTTTTTTTTGAAAGATTTTCTCTTTTTTTTTGTTGATTTCTTAGTATTTAAAAAATTTTCGTTATGGTAGTGTTTAATTGGTGGTTTTTGCGTTATTTTGTCGCGTGATTTTCACGTCTGTTGATTCGAAGTGGTCTGTTTTTAGTTTTCTGTGGTAAATTATTTAAATCAGTAAAAGCATCATATTTCCATGATAATAACTATTTCAGGCATTCCTGGTTCTGGCAAGACTACTGTTGCAAATATACTAGCAGAGCGTCTTGGCTTGAAACATTATTACATGGGTGCTATTCGGCGTGATATAGCGAAACAGAAAGGAATTACATTAAATGAGCTTAACAGGTTGGCTGAGAATGATCCTGCTTCTGACAAACATGTTGATGATTACCTTGTGAATCTTGGTAAGACCGAAGATGATTTTATAGCAGAAGGAAGGACTGCTTCTCATTTCATACCTGATTCAATAAAAATTTTCATAGCAGTGGATCCGAAGGTGGGTGCTAAGAGGATTATGAAAGATAGCGCCGAAAATATTGATGCACGTAACGAGACTGTGGGTAAGGATGTTCAGGAGATGGTCGATCTTCTCAACGAGCGGGTTGAGTGTGATAAACGGCGTTACGCTAAATACTATAATATAGATATTTTTGACCGCAACATGTATGATTTTTGGATTGATACTTCTAATATGACTCTTGATCAGGTTGTGAAGGCTGTTATGGATTTTCTTAAGGACAAATGATTTACGATTGTATGTGATAACTGCACCAACAATGCTGCCAGCACCCGCATTATCACAAAATTCTAATCCAACAAGCCCAGCACCACCAATGCTGCCTGCGCCACCGTTGCCGCCTAGCGAGCATAAACCCCTAACTGAAAAAAACCTAACGCAGTTGGGCGAACAACATGAAATTACACTGTAGTGCGAGCGCGGCAAGGGTACAGCGCAGGCAGCCAAACAAACCAAGAAATCAACCAACAAATCAATCGCACGACAAGGGTATTGCGCAGGCAACCAAACCATGCAAGGTCAGCAAGACAAAAAACCCCCTTCTGGGAAATAGAAATTTAGGCATGATTCTTTGTCAATAGGAGGTACATCATGCGTTATCTCTTTTTACATAAATACAATCAAAACCTTTAAATACAAACTACATGTACAGAACCGCATCCTTCTATTATGCATGAACCAATGTAGAGGGAGTTAAAATGACAGAAACAATAAATAAGGAAGATTTTGTGGAGATTGAATACGTAGCGCGTTTAAAAGAGGCAGGTATCGTTTTTGATACAAATATTGAAGCCGTTGCACGTAAAGAAGAAATATTTGACCCTAAAATGTCATATGGTTTTATTGCTATATGTGTTGGTCAGGGCCAAATATTACCAGGTCTTGATGCAAGTCTTGAGGGTCTTGAAGTTGGAAAGGAGCATGAGATACTGCTGCCTCCTGTTCGTGCTTTTGGTAAAAAGGACGGTAAATTGATGCGGCTTGTGGCTACATCAATATTCAGTAAACAGGGCATAAGACCTGTAAACGGTCTTAAGGTTAATATGGATGGTGCAATCGGTATGATTAGGACAGTCACCGGTGGCAGAACCATTGTTGATTTCAATCATCCTTTCGCAGGAAAGGAGGTTGTTTACACAGTGAATGTTATTAAAAAGATTATTGATGAAAAAGAGAAGGTGCTTGCTCTTGTCGGACTCGCGCTTAACCAGAAAGATGAAGCAATCAGTATATCTATTATTGATGGTAAGGCTAAGATAACTGTGAAGAAGATAGTTCCTGCAGAGCTTATTGAATTGCTTAAGCAGAGGATAATAAAGTTACTGCCTTCTATCAAGGACGTCGACTTCGTGATGCCTGAGCCTGTCAAGAATCAGGAAAAGGAAGCACTGGATGAGCCTAAGGATGAGCCTAAGGATGAGCCTAAGGATGAGCCTAAGGATGAGCCTAAGGATGAGCCTAAGGATGAGCCTAAGGATGAGCCTAAGGATGAGAATAAGGAACATAATGCATCTAAGGG
>JABMQF010000092.1 GCA_013203345.1 Candidatus Woesearchaeota archaeon | reverse complement strand
TTTCAAGACAGGCAAATCCAAAATCTAATGAGATCTTTAAAAAGGTTAAGTGAAATAAACCATCCTAATTGGAAATGTTTCTATGAATTGTTCAGTATTGATCTCGATCCAGAGCAAGCCCAATATTCTACGATGCTAAAATGTCACCCTTCAAGATATGGTATAGGAGAGTTCCTTTGTTGTGGGGCAAAGATTTGGCATGACTTTTTTAATAATTGTGGAAAAGGTTGGAACTATTATTATAAACCAACAGAAATAAACAACAAAACATTACAGAAATGGTTTTGATTCTAAAATCAATACTCGCCAACATTACAAACAAACATATCCAACAACCTAATCCCCCACCTATGGACAACCCTGCTGAACATAGACGGTCGAGTTAACTTAACTGGTTTTACAGGAACCTCATTAACATCAATCTTAAAATCTATTATTTTGTGTTCAATAATCTTATCAGAAACTAATCTGCCATCTTCAACAACAGTCTCAGATACGACGTAACTATCCCCAGGACTAAGAATGACATGTTTACCAAGAGGCTTGACCCGAATCCCTGCGTAACAAGTTGCAGACAAAAGCCCAATAACCGCAACAAAAATAACAATAACTCTTAACTTATGTTCGCTAAACATAATGAAAACCTCCTTTCTCTCTTAATACGAAAAATAAGAAAAGGAAATCATCATGTCAAGCAAAAAACACTATTTTTCTTTAACTATGTCAATAATATGTCAATAAGTTATTTGAGTTTAAACTCAAATTCTATCCAAATCAAAGCAAAGCAAAATCCCTTATCTTCATGAAAGTTATGCGCTCAAGATCTGACCCGCTAATCTCAGAATCACCAACCATCTTGACAATGCTATCCGAACTTTCTTCATCCTCACAAACAATGCAAAGCTCCTGAACATTGAAATTCCCAGAACTGAGGCACTTGTCAATATTTCCTATGACTTCTTCCTTATTTAGAGTCAGAGTCACTTCATATGCCATCTCACGATCAACTTTTCCATCATTAAAAGATACGTAAACATCAATGTTACCCCAGCATCCTTCACGAGAATATTCAACCTCGCCTTCTAAATCACGAGATGTTAACCATTCAACGATATGATCCTGATATAACCTGTGCTTGAAATGTGCAGCACCAATCGCACGATTCTCAACACGCTCAGTAAGTGCAATATATTTAGCCTTACGCCCACGAATCCCCATACATTCAATCTCTTTGGCTAATTCATCAGCAATCAAAAGATCAATACAATCACGCATCCGAGAAGCAGATAACTTCAAAACCGACCTAAGCTCTGTGAAAGTTTGAAAAGGATTTGAAACCAAACGCTCAATCACATATAAGCTGTTGAGTCTGTCAATTGCCTTCTTTTTCTCACCTTTTGCGTCAAAGAACTTAACCTCTTCTTCCTCAACCCCAGTGCTTAGAGATAAATGAAGCTCATCAATGTATCCCTGCATCATCTCCTGAACAACTTCCTTTGATGTAGGTTCAATCACAAGATCATCAGGCACATCAACAATGAACCTGCGATCAAAGCCCCTGTACCTCATAATCCCAATACCAAGGGAACCTAATTTGTCAATATGACTCGCTTCCTCATCACTTAAATTAAGAAGCTTTTTGACATGATCTCGACCCTCACCGCTTATAGGCATAGCCAACACATACGCTGAATTGTTAGTCAACCACTGTGGAGCAGACTGAGGCTCCTGGGTGACTGCAATAAGACCAATGCCAGATGAACGCCTTGTCGTTACAAAATTCTCCATAGGTTGATTTGGATTATGCCCTGATCTTGAATGAACATCAGCGGATGGGAATACACGTCTGCATTCATCAATCACAATCAACGTGCGAAGCCCACTATCAAGAGGATTAGCTTCATAATACCTCTGAATATCCTTGAAAAGATCTCCAAGAAATGTGCCAATGATATAATCGCTTGACTGATCCATCACATTAAGAATCAAATCATTCTTCGTGAAGAACTCAGAAACAGAAAAACCTTTTGTGCAATTCAATACCTGACCAGATTCTTTGAAAGAAAACAAAGAGAATTTCAAATTGTCACGCACATTACGATGCTCCATACCCAGAAGACCAATCGCCTTCGAAGCATTGTCAACTTCGCCAAATAATCTCCCAAAGGTCACTTCTCCAGTCCCATACTTCTCAAAACAAAGTTCAACATCACGCTTAAGCAAAGGTTGACCATGTAACTGCAACCAGTTTACAGCCGAATATACGCCGCAAAAAGAACTGATTTTATTCTTCCAATTGTCCCATGACTCAACCGAAAGAGGAGCACGCCTGATATCCTCCCATTCAAGAACCTTTAAATCTTCATAATCACGGACAAGAAAATCCGCGTCACGCTTAACAGCCTGAACAACAATAACATTGTAACCTCTTTCAGAGATAGGGACTGATAGAATCTGATTAAGCATCCGCAAAACAGGATAAGATTTTCCTGAACCTATCTCACCGCAAATAAATAGACCACGGGTAAAAGCAATCGGATCAAGCCCAACAGTGTCACCTATCCCATTGACCTCACCAAGAACAATCTCTCCCTTGAGTTCATTAACTTCATCACCGGACGGCTCAGGATGAAAAGGATTAGCCTTTTTTGCCTTAACATCCACCATCATGTTACGGCGTGCCATAGCAAGAATGTCAGGACGTTCATTCAAGAGATCCTCAAGCATCTCATGATCGCCATTTGTCTCAACAAACCAGTTGCAGGCCATAAAGACCTCTGGATCATCTGTCATTCCGCCTTCATAAAGAGTGTCAACAACCTTCCGCCAATACGAAAAATCATCATCAAAACCATCTCTTAAATCATCAGACATCTCTAAAACTCCTCAGGCTTCCATAACAACCCGCCAAGACCAATCCATTTGGCGAGATTAAGCCTCCTATCCTGATACTCAAGGCATTCATTGCATAAAACATTGCCCTTCTCAGTAACAACTCCATCATAGCCAATAAAAACAGGCCTTTCGGTATGATCTCCGTAAGCATTTACACAAATCCCATACCTGTCTTGAGGTATTGGCTGTTCTGTCCAGCTGATAGCTGCAACATCATCATTCCTGACCTTCCGACCAACAGCATCAATGCGAAAAAGCTCCTGGACCTCCTTTTTCATAGCACCTGTCTTCTCATCTTTCTTTCTGACAGTCCTTGTCGATGGAAAAGAACCAGGCGACTCAGCCTGCATTCTTCTGAATTCTTCCTCAGTCAAAATGATATCAGTTTTTCCTGTGTCAATATTGACATTAGCCTTATTACTCCCTTTTGTACCAAATGGATCATCTTTCTTTGGCATGCCTACACCTCCATATTTATTTAAAACAAAAGCAGAAAATCTAAAAATTTCTAAATGCAGAAAAATGATCAAAGAAAATTGTTGATTTCTATAGCAAACTTTGCCTAATATGCGCAAGCCAATAATCATTATAATAAAGGAGCAAAATATGCAACAAGGCCCAATTATACCTCAAGGACAACTACAACCGCCAAATAGACCTCCCATCTCTGGAGGCGAATTAACAAGAATCTTGCTCAGGCTTCTTGTGATTGGACTCATTGTCTTACTTATTTTTGTCCTTATCTATGTCGCATCATCAGTGCTATCCGGCGTTGGCGGAATGGCAGAAGATTTCTTTCGATATATAAACAACCTTTTCAGAGATGCCACCCATGCATTCAGAACGGGAAGAGGCTTCGGTGCCTTCATCCAACTGATCCTTATAGCCGTGTTCCTCGGCTGGGCAATACGAAGAATAATGAACTATATCAATCGAAGATAAATTTCCTGAGAAAAAGAAAATCCATGAAAAACTCAAAGAAATTCAGAGAACTATCAGACGAAGACGAAAAAGAAATCCTTGAAATCCCTGAAGGCCTCCACGAACACAGAACCACTATAAGGCTGCTCATCAACCATCTGCTGAATACCGATATGAAAGCCCTGTTCCTTCTGGAACGTAAAGGCAGAGCATGGATCTATACAAATGAACTCCCCGAAGATGCCATGATAAGATTCATATCAGATGCATTCGTTGACGACCCTCACCTCATGAATATGGTGATGAAAGAATATAATGATGAAATGGGGATAGAAGAACCTAAAAAACGAGAAGAAATCGAAGAAGAGCCCGAGCTTATCGAACAAATCGAACCAGAACAAAACCCAGATCCAGACCCAAAACCTGACGACTACCTTACCCCAAAAGACATCGAGAAGACCTATCAACTCGCCACTAAAACCCTCGCTAATTGGCGAAGCCAGGGAAGGGGACCGGAATTCTTTAAACTCGGCAATAAAGTGAGATACCTAAGAAAAAATGTGGATAAGTGGGTGGAACAAAGCAGAAGAAAGATATATCAATCAAAATAACATCATTCCCTAT
>JABMQF010000091.1 GCA_013203345.1 Candidatus Woesearchaeota archaeon | reverse complement strand
CCCGAAGATAAAACAGAGACACCATCTGAAAAACCTGCAGAAAAGGTAGAACAACCCGCAGAAAAGGTTGAAAAACCAGCAGATAAATCCTAATCATAAGAAAATGGCAAAATACATCCACAAGTCAAGGAAGCTGAGACTTGCAAAGCTCGGCAGAAGGACAAGATGGGCACCATTCTGGACAGTGCCTAAGATATATGGCCCAGGAAGGAGAGTGCATCCAGGTAGGCATACATCAATCAAGCGCCACTGGAAACGAACTAAAACAAAGGCATGATTATGATGGAAAGGACATATACAGTTCCACTGAGAAAGGAATTTCAGAAAGCCCCAAAGTATAAGAGGGCAAAAAAGGCAGTGAAAGCACTCAGGGAATTTGTTCAAAAACATATGAAAACAAAAGATGTCCTTATTGGACCCAAGGTAAACCTCAAGATATGGAATAAAGGAATAAAGAACCCTCCACACCATGTCAAAGTAACTGCAATCAAGGATGAGAAAGAGAATATAACCAGGGTCGAACTCTTCGGATTTGAATTCAAGAAGAAAGAGAAAACTGACGAGAAAAAGAAGAAAGCATCAGGTCTTGCAGGAAAGATACAAGAAAAACTTGGAAAGAAAGAAGACGATGCACCAAAAACAGAAACCTCCACTAAAAAGGACATAAAGGAAGTGAAGAAAGGTGTGGAGAATGTGAAGCCAGCAGAAGAAGTTAAAGTAGATACTGCTTCTGAGGGTGATAATGAATATTCCACTGAATCAATAGAAGAAAAGCCAACGGATGAAAAGATAGTCGAAGAGCCTGCAGAGACAGCAGAGGAAGAGAAAAAGACTACACCATCTGAAGAGCAGGCGTGAATTTCTGAGACATACAATGACAACACTGCCATTTGACAATACTCAAAGGAAAATACTAATTAAGAAAAAAACAGAGACTTCTCCAAAATATGGATGCGATCCTAATAAAAGAAGTGTAGAGCAGTTGCTCGAACTTGGCATCATAAATGTGGACAAGCCAAAAGGCCCAAGCTCACACCAGGTTGCAGCATATACACAGAAAATTCTCGGCGTGAAAAAAGGAGGACACAGCGGCACACTAGATCCTAAAGTAACAGGAGTCCTTCCAATAGCAATAGGCAAAGCAACACGCATTGTACAAGCGTTGCTCATCGCAGGAAAAGAATACATCTGCCTGATGCACCTGCACAAGGAAGTTGATGAGGAACTGATACGGAAAGTGTTGAAGGAATTCACAGGCAAGATAACACAATTACCCCCTGTCAAATCAGCAGTGAAAAGACAATGGCGAGAGAGGGAGGTATACTATATAGAGATACTAGACATCAAAGGCCCTGACGTGCTTTTCAAGATAGGATGTCAAGCAGGCACTTACATCAGAAAGATATGCCACGACATAGGTAAATCAATTGGAACAGGAGCGCATATGGCAGAACTGCGAAGAAGCAGAGCAGGACCATTTGACGAGAGTACACTATCGACACTTCAAGATCTTACAGATGCATACTGGTTCTACAAGAACGAAGACGACGATAAGTTCATCAGGCGCGTTGTGCAGCCAGTCGAAAGAGCAGTAGAACACCTACCAAAAGTATGGGTTGCAGACACTACTGTCAATAACCTTTGTCACGGAGCAGAACTTGCAATACCGGGAATATCTGCTCTAGAAAGTGGAATAGAAAAAGAGGATACTGTCGCAGTCATGACACTCAAACAAGAACTTGTAGCTCTTGGAACAGCAAAGATGACAAGCAAAGAGATTGTCAAGAAAACAAAAGGTGTTGCAATAAAGACCAAGAAAGTTTTTATGAATATAGGCACATACCCAAAACTTCAGAAAACTTGAGATATCTTAATCTGTTTATCTAACTATATCTGCAAATCTAATTCTGTGTATCTAACCCTTGTATAAAATCAAATGTTTTTGGAGCATCCTGCCTTTTCAGAACATTCTTCAGCATAATAAGCTCTTCAAAAGTATCTACATCATCCAATACATCAAGCAGCACATATGTTAGCCCTTTTTTCTCTAAAGCACTAGTCTGTTCACTCAGCAATGCCTCAGAACCCCAAGGCATATCATCAAAGATATCAGTTGGTTTCTTTAGACCAACTAAATAATAGCCCCCATCACTTGCAGGACCCATAACAACATCATAAGAATCAAGCGCATTATATGCTTTGATAATTGTATCATAACTCATCTGCGGAACATCACACCCGATAACAACCACTTTTTCATAATCATCCAGCAAATCCTCAAATGTACACCTCAAATTCTCGCTGAGATTAGAACCACGCTGAACATATAGGATGGCATGAGGGAACATGCTCCTGTACTCCTCCTTGTGCTGATGCCCTATAAAGCTAAGATAAAGATCATAATCCTTGTTCTCATTTTCTGATATAAGGTCCTCTATAAAACATTTGCAAAGCTCTGCAGAAGCATCCATACCTAGAACATTACCTACCTTCTTCTTGACCTTACCAGGTTCAGGAAATTTTGCAAATATCACCAATGCGTTCATCTTAAACCACCAACCCTTGAAAACATATAAGGGGAAATATATCATATACACGCATATTTTAAAAACTTTTTGCTGTTTAACCTTAAAAACACTACCCAAGACAATGCCTAGCCTTGGCAGCAGCAAGAATGTCTGCAGAAAAATCCTTTCCTGATGCTCTTAGATGGAAAACATTAGAAGTATGGTTTCTATGAACAAAATCAGATGTTGATAAAGGCCCGAACAAAGTATCTGCGTAATCTTCAGCTAATTTGACATCATTAAGTATATTTTTCCAACCCTTATGTGTCTTTGCCAGAAGGGATAAGTTCTCGCGGTTGAGGAGCGCACCTGATGATATAAGATCCTGTTTGATTTCAGGATAAAGCATCTCAAGATCCTTGACATGACCTTCCCTGATGCATTCAAGAATTGCAGATCCTGTACCCAGCATCTCAGGAGGTATACCAAGAGAATAAAGAGGGAAAGAGAGTTTCATATTACCTGGAATGTTCTTTGCTGCACGCGAAGCAGACTTCAAAATATCATCAAAAACAGGCAGTTGACGGACTGCTGATTTGTAATGCCTGGAGAATATGCCCTCTATCAGAGCTGATTTTCGCAGTTCCTCTTTTGAATAAAATATAGGTGCGTTTTTGGGAAGTACCTGATTCAGAAGTGAAACAGCCTGTCTAACTGTTCTTATACTATTATCATACCTGAACGCGCACGTCAATGTGAGTGTGCGAGCTCCTGGATAACATGAGACAAATTGTCTGAGAGAATTCGGCGCGAGGCCACCACGGAACATGAGAGGCCCTACCTGCAGTAAGGGATAAGACCTGACACCAGTTATCTTTGAAAATGAAGAGTAATTAGCCAAAGCCCTTTTTGTCGCCAGAACAGATCCTACAAAACCCAGCTTGTCAGCAATTGATGCTCGAGGAATAACTGGCCTGATATAATCAAGAGAGCGCCTGAATGTCGACTGGAACTCAAGGACATATGAATTAAGGGACGAATACCAGTTACTCTCCTTGCTAAAATTATGCATAGGCATTATCGAAAGTGTCTTAGGCTCGCAATCCCTGTCCAGCTTATCGCTGGCGATGGAGACAGACTCATTGTACAGCTTGGCCAAGCGAACAAGTCCTGAAGAAGATGATGCAGAGTGTATGACCTCAAAGAGAGGTGGATTGTTCAATCTATGCCCTTTGGCGAATGAGCTGGCACCCATAACTGACATGTGAAGCCTTCCAAGTGACTCAACAGAACGCCTACCAGCAACATCATAGGTTATGAAACATTTACTACCTATCTGCTTGTTTCGGAAGAAATCAGTGTATGCCCTGACAAGTTTCTGTACAAGTACCTCATCCAACTTACGATCGCGCCAGTCCCACAGATACTCCTGGCATTGAAACTCCTTGAAAGCAACATAACAATCAAAGAAATCCTCTGCCTCTTTGAATGACCAGAAAGGCCTAGATACATTATCAGGTAGCTGTGTCGCTGCTGTGGAAGGAATCATCCTATCAACAGATACCTGTTCACCCTCTTTTTCAGTCTTAACAGACATTTAAAGCAGGATGATACCCTGTTTTAAATAGTTTGTGAGGATAGAAAGTCAAAAGAAATACGAAAAGGTTCGGGAAAAACTGGTTTGAAAAAATTAAAGCTAAAAATCCACTTATTCTGCTTATTTCTGTTTTAATCACTTTTTTTGTAAAATACACTATAGAAAAACTTATTAACTACTCTCACGTTACTAAACATATAAAGTAATGTTGAGGGATAGAAATGGAAGAAATAAAACAACTCGTAAATGAAATAGAAGCAATATACAACAATGAAATGAATACTGAACTACAGAAAACCAAAGATACCTATGAGTTTACTCGTGATGCAGAAATCATAGACAGACTCTATGATCTACAGCAGAAAGGCATTGTTCCAAGCGATCTTGAACAGGCATTCTATCTGCATGGAGAAAAGTCAAAAGATGTAGAACAGATATTCTACAAAGCAGCCTAAACTTCAAACAGACCCTTGTCAATGAATTTGCTGATGATGAAAAAAATCAGCACGTAAAGGAAAGACAACAACCAGAACTGTGCAGCACTGCCTGCGAAAGCCGCGCCTGTC
The DNA here is from genome assembly GCA_013203345.1 of Candidatus Woesearchaeota archaeon. Taxonomy (GTDB): domain Archaea; phylum Nanobdellota; class Nanobdellia; order Woesearchaeales; family UBA11576; genus JABMQF01. The sequence goes on along the minus strand of JABMQF010000091.1, from coordinate 534 downwards.
AAAATACCTGCTAAAATAGCGACGACAATCGTAAAAGTATAAGTTTCAAATCTGAACATCACGCACAAGAATGCCAGCAGAACTACAAGGATAACCCTAACAACCAAACCAAGTCGGTCTGCCAAAGAGAACAATACGAACATGATCAGGAATAAGAAATAAGTGAGCCAGAAAAACTTCGTCTTGATATTATCCAAATATGTTTTGTGCATATGAATAGTAAAAACTTTGTAGAATAAAAAGGTTTGGTGTGAGTAATTATTAATTCTGTTAGCAACAACAACCCTGCTTGTGCTGCTGCTGCCACCTAGCGAGCGAAAAGGAACTACAGTAAGAACCATCGCAGTTGGGCGGACAACATCAAAAATTACATTGGTGCGAGCGTGGCAGCAGTGATTGCACAAGCAGGGAAGAAATGCTAAGTCAGAATATTTGCAATGTTGACGTCAGAGGAGCTAAGAAAACTAACACCAAAATTAATGTGACTACTAAGAAAACTAAAACTAAAAAAAATTCATTAAAAGAATCAATAAT
>JABMQF010000090.1 GCA_013203345.1 Candidatus Woesearchaeota archaeon | reverse complement strand
GCTCAAAGAGATGATAATAAGACAACCTGATCAGTTCAAACAAGTAATACCCAGCCATCCTCAGCTTAGTCAAATGTTCAAAGGAGCAGATATTGACGAGATAATCAGACTTGTAAAGAACAGCAGAAGTGCTGACCGTGAAAAATTAGACCTCGCAGGTGCCCTCAAATGACTGATTGCGATTTGTGTGAAGTTCAAGAGAACAACATTTATGAGGATGATAAGGTAAAAATAGCCATACCTGCAAAATCAATAACAAAAGGACACTACAAAATAATACCAAAAGAACATCATGGAAAACTCCAAGAATTTGACAACAAATATTTGGAACACATATTCTATGCAGCAAGCTTTTCAGCAACAGCACTGTTTGAGAACCTTCAAGCACAAGGGACCAACATCATCGCAAATACGGGTAGTGAACTTAAGGATGAACAGCACTTCCATGTTAATGTGATATCACGCACAGCAGACGATGGTCTGAACTTCCTTTGGAAACCCAAAGAAATAAATCCTGCAGATATGGATGACACTTGCAAGAAAATCAAAGACAAATGTGACATGATTGGGCAGGGTGACCCTATAGAGCAGTCAAGCGAGCAATCATCTGAGAAACCCACACAAGACGAACACCCAAAGATAGACAAGGAAGATTCTACAGAACATAATAAAACACATTTGCAGGAAAAAGATACACAAGAGGTACAACAAAAATCACATAAAAAAAATCCTGAAAGACCATCAAATGACAATGAAAGCTACCTAATCAAACAGCTTCGCAGGATACCTTAATAACACCAAATATACCCCTACCAAATACCCCCAAATATATTTCAATACACTTTCTGAGGTAAAAAATTCTGATTAAAATACTGAATGATTGACTGATCAGTCATACAGGCCACAGCGTCCAAAGTCTTGAAAGCTGCATCTTTTTGACTTAGGTTGCCAGGCATACCATCCATAACATGGTCAAACACAAGACTTATCATGCGCTTTGCCTTGTTAAACTCGTCTTTAAGCCGCCCACCACCATAAACATTACAGTACATGAAACTGCGAATATTCTCAAGTGCCTCAAGATAAGGACCATCAAAAGATATATCTCCAGTCTTTACACTAGATTCCACAACAGCCTTGTTCAGGGCACCTAACCACTTTGACTTTCGCTGACCCAGCAACTTCAGTTCTGCTTGGGGAATATCAGATTCACATATCATGCCGACTCTGAGCGCGTCATCAAGATCACTGCACACATAGGCAATCTTATCAGCAATGCGCACAACACGACCTTCAGCAGTCATCGGAAGGTCCATACTATCCTCAAGCCCTGAAGCACCTACAGAATGCTTTAATATACCATCCCTAACTTCCTGAGTCAGGTTAAGACCTTTCCCATTTTTTTCTACACGATCTACAACTTCAAGACCATACCTTGCGTGGTGAAAAACATATGAATCATCTCCGAGAATACTCTGTATTTTCTTGGTCAACGCATCCTCTCCTGCATGACCAAACGGTGTATGGCCCACATCATGTCCCAAAGCTATGGCTGCAGCCAAAACCTGGTTGAGTCCAAGATGAGAACATATCCTGATAGCAACCTGGTATACTTCCTGAGAATGAATCATCCTAGTTGTAAGAAGCTGCTCTAAAGGTATCATGACAACCTGTGTCTTGTTGCGCAGACGCACATATGCATGAGAATAGATTATACGGTCAAGGTCTCTCTCAAAACAAGTCCTCCACTGCTCTTCATGCTCCTCAGGGTTGAGACGTCCTAAACTCTCTGAAGACAAAGTATACCTATCAGACAAGAAACCATACTCTTTACGACGTACCTCGTCCTGTTCCTTCTGCTCTCTGGTTAATACCTTCATACCCAACCCCCACAAATAATTTTAAAACATAGTAATCATAAAACATGAAACTGATCAGTTTACAACAATCGCAGGCTTGCCAGGCATGGCATTTCTTGCTTTTTGTTCATCTGATTCTTCTGACCTGACAAAAGCAATCTCACAACCGAATTCAGACTCAAGAAAATATCTAACAGACTCCATCTGAACAATCTCCTCTGCCTGACTGAATACAATTTCAGGTATCTTCGAACGATCAGAAACCAACTTTGGAATGAGCTTCATAATCTCCTGACCATGCTTTTTCAAATCAGAGGCCATTATTGCACGAATTATCTCTCCAGGATTTGATGTTGATTCCATCTCACCCTTGAGCATACCTACAAACTCATACTTCCATTCAGATGCAACTAAAACTGTAATATTATTTGGTTTATCTATCTTAGCCAAATTCAACACTGTATGTATATCCTTCTTAAGCCTATCAATAATCTCATCCTGGTACTCTGCAGCATCATCAATCAAATTTTCGTCAAAATCAGGCCACTGCGATGTTGAAACAAAACCATCACTTGCAGGATCCATACTCCACAATTCCTCGGCTATATGAGGAACAAGAGGGCACAACATCCTGACCCATCTGCTACCAACATAAGCATTCAAAGATCTTAATTCATCTGGTTCTGCAAGACTCTTGACTTTCTTATAATTCTTTAACATATCATACAGAACTGTGTTAGAATAATCCCTGAGATCCATGTCCTTAAGGTTAGCAGTAGCCTTCTTAATTGACCGCTCAGTCCTTGACACAAAAGAATTGAATTTCAAATAAGAATCATCCTCATTGCAATCTTTCCTTAATTCGCTAACTACCTCGAAAACGTGATCGATGTGTTTACGCATCACAGCAACCTTATCAGAATTCCAATTGAAAACATTGTCAACACTTGTAGAGTTACACATGAAAGCTCTAAAAGCATCTGATCCAAAACGCTCATTAAGGTCAACAATAGTAACCACATTACCTTTGGATTTACTCATCTTGTGACCTTCACTCATAACCATGCCGTGAAAGGACACTCTCTTTGGCCAGTGCTTCTCAGAAAATACTGCTGTGTGAGCAAATATCATGAATGAAAGATGGTTTGATAGATGTGCATTGAATGTATGCCTCTGATCAAAAGGATACCAGTAATTCCACTCATTGCATAATTTCTTAAGAACATCCTGAGAGATTCCTGATTCTTCTGAGACGCTTTTTGCGTCGCCCTCTGACCTCATCACGAATCGGAATACATTATCTGTCAGAAAATCTTTTGGTATCTTGTGTGCTCTTAGAATGTGAATGATAGGGTAAAGAGACATGTAAATCGTCGAGTCAGATAAAGACTCTATAATCCAATCCTTGTCAAAAGGTAAACGAGTACCAAGACCTCTCTTACGAGCGCAAGGCCTCTTATCAAGCCAATCAAATACATCTTCAAATTGTTTCCTATACTTATCAGGCCAAATCTGCATATTCTTCAGACACTTATATGCATCATCTTTCCAACCCTTGGCGTTAAAATCCAGGAACCATTGATTATCCATGATGGCTACAATAACATCCCCGCCATCCCTTGACTTAGCAGGTCTTGATGTCTCATAGAAGATAACTGCTTTTCCCTTGGATAATAAATCGTCGCGCATATCATCCTTTGCCTTGATAACAGGTAAACCTGAATACTGTCCACACGCATCCATCATCACACCAGTATGGAACCCGAGCTTGTATATTTCCTGGGTTGCCTCAGATAATAGCTCATGCTGGGTAAGTGACTTGATACCCATTTTAGTGCATATTTCAACAGCAGGAAATTCATTAAATCCTTTTGATTTTATGATAGGTATTAGATCAATAGCCTTGATGTCTTCGTGATTAAGACCATATTTTGCACATATATCAGCAGAATCCTGCAACTCCTTAAGTGCCATGTAGTCGAAGGGAGCATCACTTGGAACAGAAGTCACAAGACCTGTCCCGACAGAAGGATCGCAATGAGATGATGGAAGTATAATAAGTTCTCTCTTTACAAAAGGAGCAAAACATTTCTTACCCATTAGATCCAGTCCTTTGACAGTCCCGAGAATTTCTACTTTTTTATCCTGAAAACTAAGCTTGTCTGCGCATTCGCTGCTCATGTACCATATCTCATCGTCGACTTTGGCCTTAACATATTTGACATCAGGATTAGCCCACATGTTTGTCTGACCGTACATGGTCTCAGGTCTTAGTGTTGCCGCTATGATGAAACCATCCTCAAAAGCGAATTTTATCGCTGTGAATTCCTGAATATCAACAGAATCAGTATCCCCATCCTGAATATCATCTTCCCCTACAGCATTAGACAATGTCCTGCTGAACAAGATAGGATATTTTCCTTGCACAAGATAGCCTTTCTCCATATACTCCCTAAACTGCCACTCCACAAGTGCCTGATGCTCATCATCACCAGATGTGTAACTCCTGCGCCAGTCTACAGCAAGACCAAGTGTCTTGAACTCGCTTATCATTCTTGGAATGAAAAAATCCACAATATTCTGCGGATCCTCAAAAGACTTAACTATTGAATCAATCTTTTTATCGTCGGAAATATATCTCTTAACATATCCTCTGTAAAGCGCTATCTTACTATTATCTCCGGATTTTATTGCCAAAGAAATCCCAAGGACGGGTGTTCCAGATATGTGAAAAGCAATTGGGAACAGAACATTCTTCCCAGTCATACGCTGGAATCTCGAGAAAACATCAGCTTCTGTCACGACGCGAGCATGACCTATATGGAGGCTTCCAGATATATATGGATAAGGAATAGTCATGAAGAACTTCTCTTTCTTATCGTCGGGATCTACCTCAAATAAGTTTGACTCAGCCCATAACTGCTGCCACTTATCTTGTATAACCTTCAAATCTGCCATAAATCACCACTCAATATTACTTGCTGAACGATAAGTGCTCGCTTAAATAATTTGTTCAAGATTGCCAAAAAATCATAATATCTAAAAATTATTGAAAATCTCGTAAGAGATTTACAGGTGAAATACCCTGCCTTTCATGGCGAGATTTTCAATCCTTAAGAGTTTGCCATCAATATGCGAGGTCTATCCCTCTCCAATGAATTATTGGCAAAATCTTAATTACTCATTCAATGGTTTGAGGGGATCTGTGCTAACAAGTATTGTTCTCTCGTCGATATCAGCATAAGCTATCCTATCCTTAAGCTTTAACTCTTTCAAATATGCATAAAATGAAGTCCTTCCACAAAGCTGTTTTTCAACTACAACAACCTCTTCGAGCTCCTTTGTTGAGTACTTATTCTCACTTACAAGATCTACTATGAAATTAAGCACGTATCCCTTCTTATTAGGCATTACCCTGGAGAGAACATGCCTCTGAAAGTGTGAAGACGGCTGTACATGTGGAATTACACGTGATATCACCTGCGGCCCCTCTGAAACAGACCTAAGGGCATGAATCTGCTGTGAAAGCTCACTTTTCACACTCATAGCGTGTGATTTTGCTGATTCTCTTGTATTTTCTAATTCTTTAGCATGCAAATCAACAACTTCCCTTGTTTTACCTAACTCATCATTTGCGCTTTGAAGTTGATCAAAAGTGTTCTTAATCTCACTTTTTGTCTCTTCTACGTCAGTTTTCATTGATTTCATATCTTTTCTAATGATATCATTCTCACTATTCAGACCATTCATAAGCTCTCTAAGCCCTGAATAGGCCTCAAGCCATCTTTTATCAATACTTAAGAGATCTTGCCTCAAAGCCTGTTCTTTGCTCTTATGGCCATCAATATGAGTTGAAAGGTAATCTACCCAGGACTGTATTTTCGCAATCTCTTGCTTGGAATGTTCATTATGCTTAGCTAAATCATCAAAAACCTCACTTTTCCATTCTGATTTATGTGTTGAAAAGGCTTTAGAAAGCTCTTGGTGCTTGTTTTCTATGTTTTCAGCTATTATTGATGTTTTTGAGTGATTAGACCTCAATTCTGTTTGGGAAGTATGTAATTTACTATGGTTTTCTGCTAATTTTTCATGTTTTTGCATGATTTTTGTATGAGAATGCGATAAAGCCTGGTTTGAGCGGTGCAGATACCCTATCCACTGAGAGAGGTGTTCCATATCATTCTGTCGGGTGTTTAACCGATGATTAACCTCACTTATGTCATTTTTTATCTGCGCAAATACCCTTGCTAGCTGATCTGAGAAATTCATGAATCTTTTCTCAAGATTACGATCTTTATTATTCCGAAATATTTGTAACACCATAAAAAACCCCTGATTTTTTAATGAAAATCTTCCGGAAATATAAATCTTTCTGTTAAGTTCGGGTTCAGTACGAACTTGAACCTGAACTTCAAATATGCTGAATTTTTAATTTTTAGAGCCTTAAAATAGGTTCATTAAGTTCGGTACGAACCTGAACCTGAACTGAATTCGAACTTAGTACGAACCTGAACCTAAATATGGGAGGTTATAAGATGAAAAAATGAGTAAAAAACATAAAAATGAAGTATAGTGCAAATCGGGTACGAACCTGCGAAAAACAGCCAGAAGGCTTAAAACAGGTGAATTCGGGCGAATTAACCAGTTCGAACCGGGTTCGGACTGTGAAAAAAGCCTAAAGTGAGATATAGTTGAAGCGTATGATAAGATGTACAAAAGACAGCGGATCAGCTAAAAAAAACTTGAAGAAAATGCCTCTTATAATGAATATTTCGGGTATAATATCTGTGAAAAGTGAGCGAAAAAAACAAGGTTTTCTAGGGGATTTAGATCAATAATATGATTAAAATGATGAAAAAAAGCTAAGTTATTGAAAGTGTGCACACATATTTAGTTGATACCTCTTGATACATCAAATAGGGGGTGTAAAATGACATATAAACAGCTGAAAAAGCTGTTATTGAAGTAGAAAGTGAGGTAAAAAAGGGTGTATATATCTGATTCTGAGATGTTTTATTGGATTGTGAGACGAAAAATCTGAATAAATAGAAGAACATCTGTAAAATTAATGGTAAAACAAAAATAAATAAAAGAAAAACCTTAGAATTTCTTGAAATGAGCTGCTGTATCCACCATATCCACATGGCCCATCAACTGCTGACGGCAGCAATATCTCCCAAGACCCAGATCATCTAGAACAATCTTCATAGACTCTCCTTTATCTTGGCGCGCCTTGAACTCCTCCCACAGGTGCGCTATAGGTTTTCCACAGCTCCAACATCGAATCGGAATTATCATTTTTTTCTACCTGAACCACTAAAGTGAGTAAAACTCTACCTGTAAGACTTCTGCCTCTTAGCTCTTGCCTTTGAATCATTAGGTTTACAAGTCTCTTTATACCTTGTATCTGCAACAAGCAGCGAACGATCATAACTCAGAAGTGTTTTCCTGACATTCTCGCCGCCAAACTCAGACAATGCTTTACCCATCGCCTGACGAACAGCGTCAACCTGAGATATGATGCCTCCACCACTTACTTTAACTTCAATATGAACTTTAGAAGCAATGTCTCCGACGAGAATCAACGGCTCCATCATCTTAAGTTTAGCCATCTCAGGTTCGTAAACATCCAACATCTTACCGTTGATACGAACAAGACCTTTGCCCGGCTTCAATGTAAGTCTAGCTACTGAACGCTTTCTTGTTCCCGACGTATTAATTATCTTTGATTTAGTCAACATTACCACCTAAAAATCTGGAAAGATCATGTATAGATACATTATTAATAACAAGCTTAGAGGCATCTGCCTCCTTGAACCTCAATAACTCCTTATCCTTAAACTCGGCAGGAACACCTTCCCAACACATTATCTGCTTGAATGCTTTCTTTCCGAGAGGTTTCTTGTAAGGAAGCATATCCCTTATCATCCTCTTAAGAAGCCTATCAGAATTCCTCTTGTAATGAGGTCCTGTTGACCAAGTACCCCTTGTAACCCTTTGCTTAAATCTAGCAAAGACTTCTTGTTTTTTACCTGATATAACTGCCCTCTCAGCATTGACTATATCTATCTTCTCGCCGAGAAGTGCTTTCTTAGCGACTATCGCGCCAAGCCTTCCTACAATCATGTTTGAAGCGTCAACTATCATTTTATTAACCAATAATGCGGATGTCAGATGTCTTGACACCCTTCTTCATAAGATCCTGAATAGACATCACATCACAATTATTCTTCTTCAGCTTCTCAATAGCGCTTTCAGAAAATGCGAATGCAGCAACATCTACTTTGTGATCAAGAAGTCCTGAACCCAATACCTTTCCAGGTACTACAACAGTCTCTTTGTCATTTGTGAACCGGTTTATCCTGGAGAGATTGACAACACGTCTGATACGGGTAGACCTCTCAAGATCAGAGGCAAGCCTCTTCCATACTCCTGAGGATTCCTCTATGGATTTCCTCTTCAACTCCGCGATAAGTTTCAACAAATGCGGGTTTGACGGTCCTGTTTTCTTAGCCATTTTCTTTCAATTTAACAATTTTGAACATGAATGCGGGGGACGGGGTTTGAACCCGCGCAAGCACTAAGCTATACGGCTTCTGAGGCATTTAAGCCACCTCAACCGTACCCGTCTGATCTGGTTGAAATGCGAACATTTCGCGCAATTGACCACTCCGGCACCCCCGCATGTAAGGATTATTTACCGATAAGGCTGACGGCGCCATCACATTTGGCCTTCATCAGATTTACTGCGGTAGTTATTATCTCCTTTGGCAACAGATGCCCCCAAGACTCAACAGTAAAGACAAACTCGCTGTTTGACTCGTTGAGCTTGATATGCTCGGGATCAATATCAGTACATGCACAGCATAAGTGGCAGTCAAATAGCTTGTCCTTGTTGACCACAAGCTCACCATTCTTGACCGAATAAACATCAACAGGACAAATACCTGCAACTGCTTGAGGGTCAACCACTCCTTTTTTTATATCAATAACTGGCTTGTACTTGTAAAATGATAATGCTGGGGACCACTTGACATGATCTTCTCCATTGCCAAGAACAGCAGTCGCTTCAAGCTCCAATGTCTGCCCCTTAATCAGTTTGACAATAGGTGTCTTAGGATACACTGGTTTTACTTTAGGATCTTTTGATTCAAGGTCTGAAGCATATACATATCCAGGACCTTTTACTTTAAGTGAAAGCAGTAGTTCACATTTTGAACAACCTTCACCCTTGCATGTGCAATCAGCGGGAATGTTGTAAGCATCAAGATCTGTTGAAAGAGGTATCAAACCCAGCCTGTGAGCGATTATTTCATCGTAAAGCACAGAACTGTTCTTCCTAATCTCAACATCTTCTATGGCCATGGTAGGTACTTCATCAATTATAGTCTTCCTAAGCATGTTAGCGAATGATGGCGAAGTTCCCTTTAGTAAAAAAACCATCTTGTCCTGTTTTTTTTCCAAGAGCTCGATTTCCATTTTATACCCTTCTGCCTCGTCTGCCGCCCTTTTTCCTACAACCATCATGTGGCACAGGGGTTACGTCTTGAATAACACCTATCCTAAGACCCATTCTAGACAAAGCCCTTAAAGCAGCTTGAGCTCCAGGACCAGGTGAACTAGGGCCAGCGTGTCCACCAGGTGCTCTTATGTTAACATGAATTCCTGTCACACCCCTTTCTATAGCAACTTCTGCAGCTCTTTTGGCAGCTATCATTGCGGCAGTGGGTGATGATTCCATCCTGTCAGCTTTTACTACCTGTCCGCCAGATGTCCTGGCAATGGATTCTGTCCCAGTTATATCAGTTATATGAATGATTGTGTTGTTGAATGATGAATAGATATGGCAGACACCCCACCTAACAGGTTTCCTCTCATATCTTGGACCTCTTGAATACCCTCCCGGTCTTCTGTTATCTTGACCTTGTCTTGGTGGGTAAGTCTTAGTAGCAGGCCTAGGAGCAGCAGGTTGTGAAGCAGCAGGTTGTGAAGCAGCAGGTTGTGAAGCAGCAGGCTTAGGAGCCTCTGGTTGTGGGGCTTCAGACTTAGGAACCTCAGACTTAGGAGCCTCTGGTTGTGGGGCTTCAGACTTAGAAGCCTCTGACTTAGGAGCCTCTGACTTAGGAGCAGCAGGTTGTGGGGCTTCAGACTTAGGAGCCTCTGGCTTCTGTTCTGTAATATTCTCCTTTTCTTCAACCATTTTTAACCTCACTCTTAGGTGCTGGCTTCTTAACTTCCTTCTTGTCTTCCTTCTTGTCTTCCTTCTTGTCTTCCTTCTTGTCTTCCTTAGTCACTTCTGTCTTGTCTTCCTTTATAACCAAGGATTCTTTTGTCAACTTCTCTAATGCTACTCGTGCAGCAGCTCTTTCAGGATGCTCAACATCTGCAAGCGAAGATACTTCCTTGAAATCTATCAGACTCTCTTCGCTGACAGACACAAGATATGAAGGGGAAGTAATAACCTTACCACCTATGCAAACATGACCATGAGTTATGAACTGCCTTGCCTGATTAACGCTATTAGAAAGGTTTTTCTTATATACGCGGGTCTGAAGCCGCCTCTCAAGAACATCTCTCAATGAGATTGAAAGTATAGCGTCAAGGCCTGCTTCAGAATCAAGAAGATTGAATCTCTTAAGCCTCTCAATCAGGAGCTGCTTCTCTTTCTCAGCCTGAGGACTTGATAATGTAATAAGTTTTTTAGCCTGGTCTGTTGCATCCCTGAGGAACGAGCCCATCTTCCATATCTCGCTCTTATTCTTGAAGCCATACTCTTGAGTAAGAGTCTTCTCCTCAGCAATCCGCTCACTCTGCCACGGATGTCCCGGAGTTGAATACTTTTTCCTGTGCTTCTTAGGATCTCCCATTTTAGACCATCACTTTTTCCGCTTAACGCCCAGACCTTTGCCTTTGTTGCGCCTGAAATTACTCTTTGTCTTCTGGCCCCTAACAGGCAGTCCAGACATATGCCTTACACCTTTGAATGACTTGACCTTCTTCATTAGCTTGAGATCATTATCTACCTGCCACCGAAGGTCTCCACATAGAATGTGTTTATCTTCACCAGTCTCCATATCCTTACGTCTGTTCAAAATCCAGGAAGGAAAACCATACTTTTGAGGGTTCTTAATCACATCATTAAGTTTCTTAACATCATCAGGGCTCAACTTTCCAGCTAGCTTAGTCTTATCAATGCCAGACACTGAGCAGACAGCGTTTGCAAACATGAAACTGACACCCTTTATCTTGTTCAACGAATGATAAAGAGGTTTAGAACCATCAAGATCTGTATCAACTACCCGCACGATGTGCCTATAATCCGGTTTTTGTTTAACATCTGTCATTTTTTGATTAAACAAAGCTTATAACGCGAGTAAACAAACTTAGAAGGCAGTTTTAGTCTAAACAAACGACTAAAACCCTAAAAACGCCCAAAAAGCCTTTGAACTCGGGTCTTTTATGTATAATTCCAAAATAAGAATCATATATAAAGCTATTGGAATGGTTTGAAATCTTGTGTTTTGTGGTTATAAATTTGAATAAAATAGTGAAATAGAAGGGCGGTAGCCGGGACTTTCATACGCAACCCACCATCAAGGTATGCGATTTTGAACCCGAACTGAAGGATTACTGCGAAAAGGCTCCACAGTCCTTTGTGCTGCCAGGTTACACCACTACCGCCGCATATAGGAATAAATGGTTTAGACATTGTTCTTATAAAGGTTTTGATTGAGTTTGTGTATTATACGTAACAAATAATTACATATATGTAATAGAAAAATATTCAATCTTGTTCTAGCTGATTCGATATCATAAAAATCCGCAGAAATTGCCCTACTCCACCCTAAAGCTTCAAGCTCTGCTTGACGGCTTGCAACATCAGTGATGTTGAAAGAGGCAGGGTAT
>JABMQF010000089.1 GCA_013203345.1 Candidatus Woesearchaeota archaeon | reverse complement strand
TGAGTGGTCTTGGACAAATCCTGTTGATATTGATTTTGATCATGTTGAGTTGTGGTTGAATGGTTCTTTTGTGACCAACGCGACTGGCACGTCTTATAATTTTACAGGTCTTGTTGCAGAGACTTTATACACAGTCGAGGTCATCACGGTTGACAGTACAGGCAACAGGAATTCTCCTGGTGTCATGGACAACGCAACCACTATACCTGTTGATCTTTTCCCTGTGGTATCTGCATCTGCATCTCCTTTATCTGGAAGTCTGCCATTGCTTGTTGATTTCGACGCAAACGTCACTGGTGGCGATGCGCCTGTATCTATAGAATGGGATTTTGACAGTGATGGTGTTGTTGACTCTACATCTGAAGACCCTTCTTATGTATATAATTTAGCAGGGGATTACACTGCTGTTGTGAATGTTACTGATGCTGATGGTGACTGGGCGTCTGACAGTGTTAACATATCTGTCTCTGGTGATACTCATGATGTTGCTGTTCTCTCTGTCGAGCATTCAAAGTCTTTGACAACTGCTTATCTTTGGGACGTCATAAACGTGACTTCAGAGGTTGAGAACCAGGGCACTGTTGCAGAGAGTGTTGATGTAGAGCTTGAGGTTGATGGTGTTGTGGTAGATACGGCAACTGTTGTTATACCTGTAGGTGTTTCAGTTAACACAACTCTTTCATTCAACGCAACTGTTGAAGGTTTCAATACTGTTGTTGTTAGAGCTGTCCCTGTTGTGGGTGAGTCTGACTTGTCTGATCAGACAGAATCAACATCAGTGCGTGTATGGTCTGTTGATGATATTGTTGGTATGAGTACAAGAGAGATATTCCTTAGCACACCTGTTGTTGCGCAGGGTATGTCTTTTACAGTCTTCCTGCCATTGCAGAACGATTACGCACTTGAGGAGTTCCAGGACATGAGGGTTTTGATGTGGTCAAGCAATGGTACTGCTTTCGATGTGACTGATGACCTGAAGTTTGTAGATCTTGGCGCTGGCGAGATGGTTCTTGTCGAGTGGTCTGTTACAGCATTACCTGTTGGGTCTGGCACATATACAATAAGTGCTGTGCTTGGTAATGACGAGCTGGACGAGTCGAACATAACATCTAAGATGATTATGGTCGTCTGATTGGAAGCTATTTTTTTATTTTCATTATATTATTTTATGGTTATGCTCAAAAATTTCACAAAATTTTTGGCATCCTAAAAATCCGCTTTCAAAAGAAATTGCCCGGTTAAACTCCGCCCTTTAGGGTGGAGTAAGGCAATTTCTGCGGATTTTTATGATATGGTTTGATTGAGGATTGATAATGATGGGTTACAGAAAACTTTTGGTATTGGTGCTTTTCATGGTTGCGTTTAGCGGAGCTGCTTATGCGCAGGTGTGTAATGGTACTCTCAGTGCTCCGACAGAGCAGGTATTTGTCGGTTCTGAATTCAATGTATCATATTTCAATGGAGAGGCAGACTCTGATGGCGATACTCTTACGCTTTACTTGCCTGTTGAGATAGATCTTGTCAGCGGTGTCAATCCTGTTTTGAATGTGTCCAACTTCACAGCTTATACTTGGTTGGTGAATTCTTCTGTTGCAGGAGTTTTTGATGTGAATGTTACTCTTGAGGGTGGTGTCAATTGTTCTATTTCAGTACCTTCTGTTGTTTTAGAGAATGCTACATCTCCTCTGATTGTTCCGCAGATATCTGATCTTGGAACTATTACTGTCAACCAGTTGGTTGGTTTTGATCTTAACTTGACTAATTTCGGTGGAAACGCAACTAATGTAAGTGGTTTGGTTTCGAGTGCGTCAGGTAGCACTATATCTCCTATGGATTTTTCCTACGCTCTTATAGAGAACAGCACAGTTGTCTCGAACTCTTTCAATATGACTCCATCTGTCTGCGGTGTCGATAGTGTCACAGCTTTTGTGAATAATGTTCACGACGCGAATGGTTATGATTCTGCTCCTGTGCAGGTTACAGATATGTTTACTGTTGAAGGTAGTGATGTTGCTTTTACTCTTGTGGGTGCGCAGGATGTTTTGCAGGGAGTTGATTCTGAGCTGTCTTTCACAGTTGAGAATATAGGTCTTATGAACGCTACTGGTGTCCAGGTCCATGTTTTAGTTGGCGGTTCTTCTGTTGCTAATGTTGCTCTGGGAGATTTGCTTATCGGTGAATCTGCATCTGGAATTTATAATTATACAACTGTTTCAGCAGGAACTAATACTGTCACATTCAGGGTTGGTTCTGATATTGAGTGCAGTTCTGATGATAATGAGATTAACACTACTTTTGATGTTACTGCAGGTCTTTTCTGCGGCAATGGTGTTGTTGATGCTGGTGAGCAGTGTGACGGTGCTGACTTGAATGCTCAGACATGTTCTGGTAGGGGTTTCTCAAGTGGTACTCTTGCGTGCGCAGTGACCTGTACATTTGATACTTCATCTTGCACTTCTGGTTCTTCTGGTAGTGGTGGTGGAAGCGGCGGTAGTAGTGGTTCTTCTGGTAGGAGCACTTATGTGCTTGTCCTTACAGCTGATGAGCCTTCAAAGACTTTCAATCTCAGGTCTGGCGACACTGTAAAGTATTCTCATGATGGTGAGGATTATTCATTCCTTTTCAGATATGTTTATGCTGACAGGGTGAAGATGGGCGTCTCGAGAGATAGCGATTACAAAGGTTATACTTTCAATGAAGATACAACTTACAATCTTAACCTTGATGATGAACAAGGACCTGAGATAAGTATCATGCCGAGCCTGCTTCACATGGGTAAGGGTGACTTCACGTTCAGTCTGCTTGACGTACCTGCGCCAAGGCCAATCATAACCCTACCAGTTATGTCGAGAAATGTAGAGGACACTTCTGCTTCTGCAGATCTTGAGTCTCCTGCAGACAACGAGCATATAGCTGATGAGGAGGTAGTCTCTGAGGGTATGCTTGAGTTCATAGAAGACTTCACTGTAAGAAGTAAAGCACCACTCTGGGCAGGCACAGGTCTCGCACTGTTGATAGTGCTATTAGGTGTTGGTCTATATCTCTTCCTGACAAGGAAGTGAATTTTTCTTTTGTTTTTTGTTTTTGTTTTCTCAATTTTTGATTTTACAAAGAAAGCTTTTTGACTAAATTCCTAGTTACCCTTCAAAAAGCTTATAAACTCCTTTCCTCTGTATCTCCCTGATGGATCTTAATCTCCCTGAAAAAAAGCTTGTTATCGCTCCGGCGAGTTTATGGAAGCGTATGCTGGCTTTTGGTATAGACCTTTTAGTGATTAACTTTTTTATCCTTAGTTTATTTTCTCCTGTCGCAGAGGCACTTGTGGATACTGCTGATTTTGCTTCAGTATACAATTTTATCCAGTCAGGTGCTGCGCAGTCTGAGGCGCTTGCTTTTGCTTTCCTGCTTGTTGCATTGATGGCTTGGGCTTACTTCGCGCTGATGAATTACGCATCTGGTCAGACTATGGGTTGTCTTATCATGAACTTATATGTCGTCGAGCATAAGGGTCAGGATTTCATGAGGCCGAAGTTATGGCAGTGTTTCTTGCGCAATATGTTTACGATTCCTGTGTTTCCTTTTGTATTTTTTTTGGTTATCGATCCTATTTATTTGATTTTTGCGCGTAAAGGTCAGCGATTCACAGAGTGGGTTTCATCCACTCGTGTTGTTGAGATGTTTGAGTTATAAGGTGATTTTATATGAAAAAAAAACAGCAGCAGTTAAAGGTTGGAGGTCGTTGGGCCGTCGTGGTATTTGTTATTCTTAGTCTTGGTTTTATCAGTTTAATATCCTCTTTAGTCATAGGTATGTTCCTGATGACTTCTGAGGTGAGCACATCAGGGAATGTTGCGCATATTAAGGTGATAGGTCCTATACTTCCGCATCAGCAGGGTGGTTTATTTGCAGGTGCTGTCGCAGACAGTGATGGCCTTACAAAACTGATTGAAAAGGCAGATGCTAATGATGGTATCAGTGCAATACTTATTGAGATAAATTCTCCTGGAGGCACTGCTGTTGCAAGCTATGAGATTGCTGATGCTGTAAAAAAGACTAACAAGACAACAGTTGCTTGGATAAGGGGTGCTGGTGCTTCAGGTGCTTACTGGATTGCTAGCGCAACTGATCATATAATTGCTAATCCTATGTCTATCACTGGCAGTATAGGTGTCACTGCTTCTTATCTTGAATTTTCAGGCACCATTCAAAGGTATAATGCGTCATACCAGAGACTTGTTTCTGGGGAGTATAAAGATATGGGCACTCCCTTCAGAAAATTAAGTTTTGATGAAGAACAACTTATGCAGGATAATATCGACGAGATGAGGAATTTCTTTGTTAAAGAAGTAGCTTTTAACAGAGGACTTGATTATGATGCTATTGATGCGGTTGCCGACGGTCGTTTTTATCTTGGAACAAATGCTCTTGAGCTCGGACTTGTTGATCAGCTTGGTGGAAAAGAAGAAGCCATAGAGTGGATAGAAAATAAAGAAGGAATCAAGGCAGAACTTTCAGAATATCGTAAGCCAAGGACTCTTACAGAAGTATTCACAGAAGTGATGAGTGGTTCCAGCTTCTCTGTAGGCAGGGGCATTGGCAGCTCGATAAAGGGTGAACAGACTAGTTTGGCAATAGTGACTTGATTGAAATTACTTGTCAGATTATACATCCAGATTAATAACATCCTTTGCATGCTTCATGATGAACTCCCTTCGTGGAGCCACTTCGTCACCCATAAGTATTGTGAATATATTGTCTGCTTTGACAACGTCTTCTATTGTTATCTGTTTGAGTGTTCTGCTTTCAGGCTCCATTGTCGTTTCCCATAGTTGTTTGGGATTCATCTCACCGAGACCTTTGTACCTCTGCAGGATCACACCGTCTGTGCCCATTTCCTTAACAGCTATGTCTTTCTGTTCTTCAGTATAGACGTATTTGTATGACTTCCCTTTTGACACTCTGAACAATGGTGGCATTGCTATGTAGATGTATCCTGCTTCTATCAATGGTTTCATGTACCTGAATAAGAATGTCAAAAGTAAAGTTGCGATGTGTGATCCATCGACGTCAGCATCTGTCATGATTATGATTTTATGATATCTTGTCTTCACTAGGTTGAAATCATTTCCTATCCCGCAGCCTATTGCGGTTATGAGTGTGCTGATCTCGTTGTTTTCAAAGACTTTGTCAATCCTTGCTTTCTCTACATTCAGAATCTTTCCTCGCAGAGGGAGTATTGCCTGGAATTTTCTGTTCCTTCCTTGCTTTGCTGATCCGCCTGCTGAATCTCCCTCGACGACAAAAATCTCTGATTTTGCAGGGTCTCGTTCTGAACAGTCGGCAAGTTTTCCTGGAAGTGATCCTCCGTTAAGCACACCTTTTCTTCTCGCAAGGTCTCTTGCCTTTCGCGCAGCCTCTCTTGCGTTAGCTGCCTGCAATGATTTCATTATTATTAATCTAGCTATACTAGGGTTTTCTTCGAGGAAATTTTTGAGTCCTGTGCTGACTAATGTTTCGACTATTCCTTTAACATTACTGTTGCCGAGTTTTGTTTTTGTCTGTCCTTCAAATTGTGGTTCGGCTAGCTTGACTGATATCACTGTGACTAGACCTTCTCTTACGTCGTCACTTCCGAGTCTTACGTCTTTTCCGAGCTTGTTTTTCTCAGCATACGTGTTGAGTGTTCTTGTCAGCGCTGCTTTGAATCCCATGAGGTGTGTACCACCTTCTGTGGTGTTTATGTTATTCGCGAATGTGAATACATTATCTTGGAAGCTGTCATTGTATTGTATAGCTATCTCGAGATGTATGTCATCCTTTCCTTTTTCAAAGTATATTGGTGGGTGAAGTATTGTTTTGTTTTTGTTGACAAACTCGACGAATGACACTATCCCTCCCTCGTAGAGGAAGTCATTTTTCTCCTCTGTTCGTTCATCTTCTAGGGTTATGTGTAGTCCTTTATTGAGGAAGGCAAGCTCTCTCATTCTTGCCGCGATTGTGTCGAAATGGAAATCTGATGTCTCCATTATTTCTGTATCTGGCCAGAACCTAACATATGTTCCTGTTTTGTCAGTTTCTTCTAATGTCTTGAATTCACCAGGAGAACCTCTTGAGTATTCCTGAGAGTGTCTTCTGCCATCTCTGCAGACCTCGATTATAAGTTTCATAGAAAGTGCATTCACAACAGATACGCCTACTCCGTGTAATCCTCCTGATACTTTGTAAGCAGATTTTTCGAATTTTCCTCCTGCATGCAGTTTGGTCAGAACAACCTGAAGCGCAGGTATGTTAAACGTAGGATGGTTTTCTACAGGGACACCTCTTCCATCATCAGATACAGAAACAGAACCATCTGGGTGGATTTTTACAACAATATTCTTGCACCATCCTGCCATTGCTTCGTCGATGGAGTTGTCCACAACTTCGTAGACCAAGTGGTGCAGTCCAGGCAGTCCTGTTGATCCTATATACATGCCCGGTCTTTTCCTTACAGCGTCCAGTCCGCCGAGGACTGTGATTGCTGAGGCTCCGTAATCATCCTTTTTTTCTTCCATTTTTACTATCGATTTTGTTAGAAAGTATATTGATAAAACTTCCCGTGCTTTATATAGTTTTCTGTTTGAAAAACAGGGTTTCAGGCCTCGTACGGCTTGATTTAAGCATTTTCAGCATCTGGTAGAATGGCTGTCCAGAACCTGGCTTAAACCCGAATGGAGCAACACCTTTGAAGAGAGGTGGAAAGGCAAGAGACAGAGGTTTATGAGTATATTTGGTGAGTGTTTGTCTCTAGATGAAACTTAATCACTAACAGGTAGTCAAAATCCAAAACCTTTATAAACCCAAACACCTCCCTACAAAACACGATGGGATATTTCAGAGATTGCTGGGACATGGTGTGCCGAAAGGATGAGGCATTCAAGAGAGTGGGTAATGATCGGAAAGCATTCAGAAGGCTTTTCAAATACGAGATATTGACAAATTATCTGCATATGTTTATCTTGGTGTTTTTTTTGTCTATGTGGTTTCTTCTCAGTATGTTTTTTTCAGCCAAAAATACGAACATCAGCCCTGAGACTATCGCAGTCATAGCAGGCATCTTGTTGGTCTGGCCGTTCATATCATTCCTTATCTTGTTTGTCTTAGGCATCATACCTTACTTGCTTGGCAAGCTGTTCGGAGGTCGGGCAAGGAGATACAAAGACTTCTTCAAGGTCATGAATTACACAAGGCCTATCGGCAAGTTTGTATCGTTGGTCCCTTTTGCAGGACTGGTATATTCTGTCTACACTTACATATTCTTATACAAGACATACACTAATGTGCATAAGCTCTCAAGTGAAAGTGCTGGATGGTGCATGGGTATTCTCATAGTGCTGGGTTTAGTCGTCGGAGCGTTTGTCTATATTGTTTCTTATGTTCTTGGATTATTTTTAAGAGGGGCTTTTGTTTAATATGGATATTGCAATGTATCTGACTGGCATGATTATGGTGAGTATACTATTCAGCATTGCTGCTCTTTTCATAAGCCCTTTGCTCTTGTGGTTGGCTATGAAGATTTTATCAATCAAGAAAAGCTATCTTTACACACTTGCCTTCACAACAATCATACATGTGTTGTGTGCTTTGCTCTTTTTCGCAATCAGCCTTTCAATTAGAAACATTGTCTTGCTTATCTTTTTGGTGTGTCTGACAATACTAATCTGGTTTCCTGCTTCCTGGCTACTGCTTAAGCTATGGTTCAGGCTGAGTTGGAAACACTCTATCTTTGTGTGGTTGATCTGGTTTGGTTTCACTATTGTTGCGGCATTCATCATGATGATTCTCAACCTATTGCTGAAATTAATTGTTGTCGTCTTGGCGCTCATCATTCCGTAATTGGTGATTTTACATTTCTACCTCTTCTGAACCCTAATTTCACCACAAATAAGTAGTAAATACCCGAAACATTTATATAAGGTTAGTGTCTAATAAGTGACATATAAGGGGATTATTATGGATATAAAGAAATCAATTAATAACATCGTTGCTGCAGCAGTAATTGGAGTATCGTCATATAGTTGTGCAGATTCAACCAGCAATGGTGATAGCGATGATCTTTACACTTGTGTCGCAAATCTTTCAGGTTATAATAGAACTGGCGTATGTCAGATAGGTGTTGAGATACAGAGAGCCGGAGAGATTTCTTTCTGGAGTCAGATATTGCCTGTTGGAGGCGAACATGGCGTTGCATTTAGGCCACTTCACACTGGTTGCCCAACGGTTATTGATCAATATGAAAATATTAGACTGGGAGATGTACTTCTGCTGTCGGGTTCTGATGGTGGACAAGTAGTTGAGTATTCTGGTGATATTGATGGATCACACACATTCACTAATGTTTGTGGTGAGACCCAGTACCCTGTTGAGGATGGTGAGGTTCAGATAGGATCAGATTCATATTTGGTCTCAGAAGATGAAGGTTTGAGTATAGATACAGAAGGCCCTTGTCCGGAACAGGATGTGCTGGGTGTTTTTACACTTGATGAACATTGTGATGATTGAGGAGATATAGATGAGTTTGGATGATAGACTTGGAAAAATAAAGCTTATTGCAACAGGTATTGTGGCTTGCGCACTTTCAGGTTGTGCAATAGCAGAACCATTGCGGGAAGAGCGAACTGAAGCGTGGGAGTATTGCGAAGGCACCATGTATGTAGGCTGTGAACTTGATATAGTGCTTGTCAAATTGCCTGATTTTGCTGTGGTATATCATATGGATACCTTTAATGGTAAAACAACACTTAAGGAGTTGAATACTTGCGGGGATAAAATTCATCCAGGCAACATTACGCTGTTCTATGATGAAGAGACAACAACTGCTTCAAGATGCAGTTGCCTCGAGACTTCACAAAGTGGTGGAGCAAGACTTGATAATTATTGTCTTCTTGACAGAGATGAGGATGGTGAATACATCGCTACTCCGGAATCGAGTCATGATGTTGAACAGGCTGAGTCTGGTGACAAATCAGTCATGATAAATGGTCGTTTATATCCTATCCGCGAGGGTAGTCAGACTGAGTCTGGTGAGACGCTCATGAATGTAGTGGACCAGGGTGGTTGTGTTACTGCGATGGATATATATGAAGCAAGTCATGAGGGCTCGCCACTAAATGTTGAATTGACATGTATAGATGGTAGGGATCTGTAAGTTATCTCATCAACTGGTTCTGGATCTGCGACAGTGACTTGTCCAATGTGAAGAACAGGTTGAAGTCTGTTACTTCGCTCGTGATTGGTTTTCCATTGTCCATCATCTTTGACTGAATCTCGAACTTGTTTCCGCCTGATCCGACTTTTTTCATATTGACTGTCAGACGCTCGAAGTTTTCAGCTGTTTCAGACATTTTTCTGACATGGTTACCTATCATTTTCTTCAGAATTACCATTGAACCGCCGTCCATTCCTTTGAAGCCGACAAGCTCTATGTTGCCACCTAACACTATATTTTCAGACTCTATCATGGCTAAACACCTCGCACAATTATAAAGTTACTATGTTAAATGGGTATATAAATTTTTGGTGAAAGTTTTTAATCTCAGGCTGTTTTCTAGCATTTTATGTCAAAAATACACTTTATTACATTTGGCTGTGCATTGAATCAGGCAGACTCTGAAATGATGATGGGCCTTATAGAAAAAGCAGGTCATTCTATTGTGAACAGCACAGACTTAGCAGATCTTGTTGTGATAAACAGTTGCACTGTCAAGCATCTTGCAGAGAAGAAGCTTTTCAGGGCAGTGCGTGATTCAGATAAGAGGGGGCTTAAGATTGTTGTAGCTGGTTGTGTTGTTCAGGCAGAGAAGGGTTATGCAGAATCAAAACTTAATGATTACTCCATCATTGGCACAAAGCAGCTTAATCGTATTGTCTATGTTGTAGAGGAGACTTTGAAGGGCAACACTGTGCACCTTCTTGACAATGCTGTTAATCAGAGGTTCAATATTTCCAAGGTAAGGCGCAACAGAATCATAGGAATAATACCTATCTCTGAAGGCTGTCTCGGAGAGTGTACTTACTGCAAGGCAAGATTTGCCAGGGGCAGTCTTGTAAGTTACAGCATTGATGCAATTATCGATCAGATAAAAAGCGACGTCAATGATGGTTGCAAAGAGATTTGGCTGACCTCTCAGGACTGCGGAGCGTATGGCAGGGACATAGGTACTGAAATAATTGCATTGCTTTGCAAGGTGGTGAGCATTGATGGTAAGTTTATGGTCAGGTTAGGCATGATGAATCCTAATTTCGCGCTTGAACATCTTGATGATCTTATCCAAATTTACAATAACAACAAAGACCGTCTTTTCCGTTTCATTCACATCCCTGTGCAGGCAGGCTCGAACAGAATCCTAACACTTATGAAAAGAAAGTACACTTCTGCAGATTACATCCACATCTGTCAGGCACTCCGCAAAGCAATGCCTGACATAACAATAGCCACAGACATAATCTGCGGTTTCCCAACAGAGACAGAACAGGAATTCCAGCAATCCATTGAACTCATACACAAAACAATGCCTGACGTGATAAACATATCAAGGTTCTGGCCAAGACCTGGAACACCTGCTGCAGAGATGAGTGGTAAAGTGATAGGCAGGGACACTAACAAGAGAAGCCGACTGATGAGAGATGTTTTAAAACGAGTCAGTCTAAGACGAAATCAGGATATTTGGAACAATTGGCAAGGAAAGATAATCATCGACGAAAAAGGCTCAGCAGACAGCTGGATTGGCAGGAACTATGCCTACAAACCAGTAGCGATAACCACACAATCTAGCATAGGCAAACAGCACAATGTCAAGGTGAAAAAGGTTTTTTCATATCATCTTGAAGCAGAAATATGCTGATGCCAAGGACTCTTCTGTCTCTACAACGCCACCCCAACAAAATTCCAATTTCCCGAAGGGCAGTAAACAAGAGAATATTAATTCGATGATGAGATTTGTAGGATGATTATAACAGACCACTGTACGCAAAAGCATGCCCTACTCCATTTTTCTCCGCTTCGCTCCGAAAAACTCCATCCGTTGCCAGGCTTCGCGCTGTACTGTTTCTTTTTAGGACGCGGTATCCCCGTAGGGGGCGTCCCCCTCCCGCGTTGCACTGTGTTGCTGGAAGTCGCTACGCAAGGGGCAACGACGGTCATGCTTTTGCTATATGGGAAGATAATAAAGAATTCTTTCCACACCCATTTTTAGCACTCTCCAGTAATAAACCTTCCGCAAGCTTTTTATAATATCGTGAAATCCTAGCGTCAGAGGTGTTGGAAGGAGATGAATATGAGAATGTCAAGACCATATATTTGGCTGGGTACAGCGCTTGTACTGCTATCCATTGTCAGCGCAGTGTATGTTTAAATACTAGCAATAATAGAGTGTTCTATATGGATATCGAAGAATTTCTGGAAAAGGTAGAATCTGCAAAGACAGATGTTATGACAGGGCAAATACCTCGCATAAGGTTCATTGCTGAGGAGCAGGGCAGGTTTAGGTACTTTTCTAATCTGGGCAGTTGTTATGCTGAGGGTCGGCCAGTACAGCACAGGGTAGAGGTCTGTACAACACTTATCAAAGCTATCACAACAGCTCACCAATGCACAGATAAAGGCAGGTATGATGAGAACTTTGGCCAACCGAATCCATTGTATCAAAGAGGCCTTCCTTTGATTGCTGCTCTTGATCTTTCACGCTATAATCTGAAGGGTGAGGTTGTGTTGGAGTCTGACACAGAGATTATAGATAGTAAAGTACTCAATTCAGACTTGCTTGTGATTTTTGATGAAGACACTGATTATCTTAAGAATATTATTGGTTCATCATCTTATTATAATATTCTCTGCCAATCCAGGGATGTATCAAATCATGAATTCAAGTACAGGAAAGATCGGCCTATCTGACCATCATAACACAGCAACTTTTTCTTCTTCTGTGTGGTCATCGTCCTCGTGATCGCCTTCCTCTTCTTCACTTGATTCTTCTACACCGCTGAAAGCAGATCCGCACTGATGACAGAAATTATCTTCTTCCATGACTTCTGCGCCGCATTCGCATTTCATATCATCATCAATATCATCTCCGCATTTTCTACAGAATATGTCTCCTTCGTATGGTTCATTTCCACATTTTTCACAGTTCATTTTGTCTGACCTCCTATGATTTTCCTTTAACTTCATCATTTATCCTATTAAAAAAATCTACCATGAATTGGTGTCTGTCTTCTGCGACTCTTCTTCCTTCTTCAGTCAGCATCCTGTCTTTTATCTTGCGAAGTTTCACCATGTATTCTCTGTATGCTGTGTCTTCCCGTGTGTATTCTTCGGTTTTTTCAATATCAACATCAGGGTTGTGTAGCCTAGCCCCTACCTCTCCTGAGAACAGGAAAGCTCGTCCTATACCTACTGCGCCTATCGCGTCAAGCTTGTCTGCGTCAAATAGCACCTTTGCTTCTGTGCTCTGTGGTATGTTACTGTTCCTGAACCGGTGGCACTGTATGCAATGTGTTATCCTGTCTACCTTTTCGTCATCAAGCCCGTGCTGTTTAAGGATTTCTGACGCGATTTCTGCTCCTCTCTCTGCATGGCACACTTTGCCTTTGGCCTTGTCCTGTTCTTCTCGTCCAATGTCATGTAGTAGTGCGGCAATCTTGAGAAGATCCATGTCTGCTCCCTCTTTCTCCCCTATGCTGACACATAGATTGTAGACCCTTTCTGTGTGCTCCCAGTCGTGACTGCCTCTTGCACTGTCAAACCTCTGCTCTACATCTTCCCTGATTCGAGTTGTTATGTCCATCATAAATTACCTGCCTTCCCTGTTGCATACGTCGTGGAAGTCGCACTGGCCTGTTCTCCATTTACAAAGGCCTGACTTTTTTCTTTGATAGTCTCCTATTCTGTCTGATTCAGTAGATGCATGTATTTGTTCTATCTCAAATTCTGCGTTCTTGACAAGGTCAGGTGTCACGTCGACTATCTTTGAAGTGTCTTTGAGGAACCATAATCCAACTTTATGAGGGTAATCTCCATGTTCTTTTTCATAAAGCACTGCGTATATTCCCATCTGCAGCAGGTATTCTGGTTTGAGATCACTTGATTTGCTTGTCTTGTAATCCATTAGGGTCACAATCCCATCGTCTTTGTGTATCGCATCTATGTATCCTCTCACCATGAGCTCTGCATCTTTGTATTGCTGCTCTATCTGTATTGGTTTGAGCTTGTCAAATGCCTGTTTAAAATCAAGGCCTTTTGCCATTTCTTTATCGACATCTGCAAAGAATTGGTTCAACCAGTTCGCCAGCATGCCAACACTTTCCTGATAATAGAAGTCAAGTTTTTCTTGTTGCAGTCCTACTTTTTGAAGTCTTTTTGCAGATCCTATCCAGCACGCATCAAAAATATTCTTGAGATAGTTACTTGTGTCTTTCTTGCACTCATCACTAAGTATTTTTGTGTCAAGCGCAAAGAATTTTTCAAGTGCCTCGTGCACTATATTTCCCCTGACACAATGTATGTTTTGTTTTGTAGGGTATTTCAGCACATATTGATAGAAGTATTTACGTGGACATTGTTTATACGTGTTTATCGAACTAGGGGATTGGACTCTTTTCGGCATTGCTATCACTCCTTTTTTTCATTTCGCAGAAATGCGTGTCTAAAAAGAATTCTCAGTTCTATTTAAGTTTTGTTGTCGTGCATTCGAAAAGTTTTCAGGCAGCGTATAATTGTCGTTCTGTTATTTGAGGCTTGTAGTCTTTCCTGATTATATCTTCGCATATATTACAGCATGTTGAGCTCTCTCTGTCAAGGTATTCTGCCCTTAATATATCTACAAGGTCCCCTGATATCTCTCCAAAAACTCCATTCACCCTACATACAGGATTTTGGTGGATTTTAGAATCCGAGACAGTCATGATTTTCTGCACACCTTCGCAGATATAGTAGAAAAGGCCTTGCTCTGCAGCCACAAGCACTGTTGTATCATGCGCGTATTGCTTGAGTTCTTTTTCAGAGACAAGTTCATCTATCTTGATACCATCTAAAGAGAAAGAAGGGTCTGCTTTCTGTCTCTTGAGAATTTCTTCTTCCACTCTTGCTGTCAATAGGGGGTAGTCAAAATTTAATTGATACATGAACTCTTCGCCTCTTTTTTACTCTAACAACTATCAGGTAGTAAATGTAATCCCCATAGCTGTATACCTTTATGTATATTAGAAACTCGAACTGGTATATAAATTTTTTTGTTTATTATTATAGAAAATCTATTTTTGCTGTTTCTATAGTCCTGCATACCTGACCGGCACTGTAGCAGAAAAACGTGTTTTTGCTTGAATTTCAGCTTTTAGCACCTTGATTTCATGGTTTAGACTATTGATTCTGATACACTTTTGTGTTTTTTGGCAGAACAGAAAGATTT
>JABMQF010000088.1 GCA_013203345.1 Candidatus Woesearchaeota archaeon | reverse complement strand
GTGGTGGTAGTGGTGGTGGCGGTGGTGGCGGAGGCCAAGGCGGTCCAAGAATAATATATATTAATCCTACACCAGAAGGTGATTCCGCACAGGTGTATCAAGGTGATGAGCTTATTGTCCAGTACAAAGGTGATGAGTATCATTTCCGTGTTAGTTCAACTGGCAATTTGAATGTTAAGTTGAGGAATCTGCAGACATATGTTACGCACGATATAAATATTGGAGAGGAAAAGGGTATTGGTCTTTCATCAATGTCTGCTAGAGATGTGCTTGTATCTATGTATGTATCAGATGGATTTGCAATGGTTACTTTCAAGACAATAGAGAGGCGGGCTTCACCGTTCAATCTACTTCCTCCGAGACCTTCTGATAATAGATTACCGACAGGTTCGCAAGTTGCTCTTCCTCGTGAGGCACTTTCGATAAGGAATCTACCTCCTCCTGCAATTCCTCAGTCTCTTGAGCAGCCAGCACCTGCAACGCAGTTGCCTGATTCTCCTATCAATATATGGACTTTGTTGCTTGGTTTTGTTTTTATCATATTCCTCGTGGGAGGCATTGCCCTTTACAGGGTGAAGCTGCACCACATGGAAACCCCCCCTACTGTAACTAGGACAGGTTTGGAGAGAACTGGTTTACCCAAAACTTCTTCAGCGATCTCCAAGCCTGCTCCTACAAATATTCATACAGTATCGTCGGACAGGTATTCTGCCAAAGAAAAACAGGTTGTTGCTTTGTCTGTTGAAAAGAAGCTTGAGCTTGAGAAATATGTTTTCCACGCATCAAGCCTGGGTTTCTCCAAAGATCAGATAAGACAGGCTCTTCTTGAAAAAGGATGGCCCACTGGCGCAGTAGATGATGTGCTGCTAAATATAATGCAGGTGAAGTAGATGGCTAAAGTACTTGTCAGGAAAGGGAAAAAACAGTATTTTGAGGATCTTGACAGAGAAATAACTGTTATAAAAGAGAAATCTTTCTATCTGGATCAGACATCCAAACCTTTCTCGACTCAGTATGGTGAGATAAGTGCTGCATCTCTGAAAAAAACAGGCACTATCAAGACATCAAGAGGAAAGGAGTTGCGTATTTTTGACTCTTCTTTTATCGATGATTACATGAGGATAAAGAGGTTACCTCAGATAATACCTTTGAAAGATATTGGTTTTATAATTGCGAGTACAGGTATTGGTGGTGACTCTGTTGTAGTAGAGGGTGGGACTGGTTCTGGTGCTCTTGCAATAATGCTTGCAAGGCTTTGCAAAAAAGTATATTCATTTGATGTTGAGCAGAAGCATATAGATGTTGCTTTAGAGAATGTGAAGACGCTTGGCATAAAGAACATAACAATAAAGAAGCAGAGTCTTTACGATCCGGTCCGAGTGAAGAACGCAGATCTTTTTTGTTTTGACTTACCGTCTCCCTGGGATGCGATAGGTACAGCAGAAAATTCTTTGAAGCCTGGTGGTTTTGTGATATCTTATTCTCCGACGATAATGCAGGCAGCTGATTTTGTTAACTCCATAGCAAACAACGACAACTTCCTCCACATCAAGACTGTTGAGATGATTGAACGCCCTTGGGAGATTGAGAAGCGTAAGGTCCGGCCGAGATCCAAGGCGAGCATACATTCTGGTTTCATAACTCTTGCAAGGAGGATATGATATCTTATATATTTTATTGATGTGGTGGTAGTATGAAGTGCAAGTTATGCGAGTGGAAAAAGCATTACAAGAAAATATATGAGGATGATCTCGTCGTGGCAGTATGGGATTCTCCTTATGTTAGAGGTCATGTAACTGTAATCCTTAAGCGTCATGCTGACAACCTGACAGAGCTATCTTTAGAGGAAGCGACTGCGATGATGAATGTGTGGATTAAAGTTGGCAAAGCAATAGAGCAGACCCTTCACCCTAGTATCATCAACTGGCAGATCAACTGCAATTGGACCCGTCATGTCCACGGACATATTTATCCGAGATGGGAATCTGATCCTGATTGGGGCGAACCCATTCACTTGCCAACAAAAGAGCAGGCACACAACAAGGAGTATGTAATAAAAGAATTAAGTCCTGATGATCTTCTCAAGATTGAGGATTTATTGTTTCATAAGAACTAGTGGTGGATAATGTCAAAGAAAACGCATTCTCTTACAAGAAAGTTTTGACAGACTTGCACGCAAAAGATTTTATCTAGGTTCAAGAATAATACATCTTGTCTGCGCTTCTTTGCTGTCTGTCTTTCTGGCTTCCGGGCTTGTTTATTCTTGGCCGCAATGATTCTTCGTCTCGTCGCATGGTGATACCAAGTTCATGGAGGAATCTGTTCATGCCTTCTTGCATATTGAAAGGTCCTGCAACTTCTCCTCGGATAGCGGGTTCACCTTCAAACACGATGAGCTTCTTTGAGATGTAATCTATAAATAGGAGGTCGTGGTCTACGACAAGCGCGGATTTTCCTCTTTTTTCCATCACATCTGCGATTATTTTGCTTACTTTTATTCTCTGTTCTACATCGAGGTGTGCGGATGGCTCGTCGAGTAAGTACAGATCAGCTTTTCGTGCTAGACATAGAGTTATAGCTACCCTCTGTAGTTCCCCCCCGCTAAGCTCGTTGAGCTTTTTCATCAGAAGAGGTTTTATGTTGAGTGGTTGTATCAACTGATTTTCATATTTCTCTAATGCTTCACCAAGAGCAGTAATTACTAGTTCATCACTTCCTTCAAGGTATTGTGGCTTGTAAGACACTGTCAATTCTTCCTCAACTTTACCTTCATCAGGTTCTATGACTTTGGCTAGCATCTTTACAAAGCTGGTTTTTCCTGTACCATTTTCTCCGAGAATACCTATGATATCATTTTTGTGGACGTTGCCTTTTTCTGCTGTGAGGTTGAAATTACCTAGTTTTTTGCTTATTTTATCCCAACTGCATTGTATTTCTTTGCTTTCCTTCTGTACAGGTGGTTTTGGTTCGAATTTTATCTCGTAATCTCTAAATCTTACATTCTCTTCTCGAAGGTGTCCTTCAAGAAATTTGTTTATGCCTGTTCTTGTGCTCTTTGGCAGGCTGACTACACCATAGCATCCTTCTTTGCCGTACATGATATGTGTAAGGTCTGTTATATAATCGAGAAGTATAAGATCGTGCTCAATGACAAGTACTGCGGTGTCTTTGTCAGCAAGGTCTTGTATGAGCTTGCTTGCGTTTATTCTTTGTTTTATGTCGAGATATGATGTTGGCTCGTCAAAAATATAGAGGTTTGCTTTTTTCATTGCTGTTGCGGCAATAGCGACTCGTTGAAGTTCTCCTCCTGATATGCTTTTTATGTCTGTGTCCAGTATATTTCCAAGGTCAAGAGAATCAACAATATGGTCCATGATTCCTTTTTGGTCTGCTTTCTTTAGAAGATCGCCGACACTGCCTGATATTTGTTTAGGTATCATGTCGACACTTTGTGGTTTGTAAGCTGTGACTATTTCACCGTCTCTTACCTTTTCAAAGAACTTCTGCGCTTCTGTGCCTTTGAAGAATGATATAAGATCTTCATATTTTGCTTCTGATTCTTTTCCAAGGTTTGGTTTCATCACTCCTGCAATTATCTTTATTGCAGTGGATTTACCTATTCCATTTACACCGACTACTCCAACTACCTTGCCGAATATAGGTGTTGGAAGAGAATATAATGCAAAGCCATTTGATCCGTATCTGTGTATTGGTTCTGATTTTAGCTCTTCTGGAAGGTTAAGTATGCTGATTGCGTCGAATGGGCATTTGTTAGGACATATTCCGCAGCCTATGCATAATTTTTCTTCTATTCGTGCTTTTTGGTCTATAGGGTCTTCTTTTATGCAGTCCTCGCCTTTCCTGTTCACAGGACATGCCTTTGCGCATAAGTATCCCCCACAGCCTGAGGGGTTGCATTCCTGCTTTCGAACTATTGCTATTCTTACCATTCTGCAGGAGAATCTGCTTTATCTTAATAAGTTTACCGCCAATCCGTAAGTAATAAGTCTATACTACCTGCTGCCTGCACCCGCACAACCAATAACAAACAAGCTGCTTGTGCTACCGTTGCCGCCTAGCGAGCCTAAAACCCTAACTGAAAAAACCTAACGCAGTTGGGCGAACAACATCAAAAACCACAGCAGTGCGAGCGTGGCAACGGTACAGCGCAGGCAGCCAAACAAACCAAGAAGTCAGTAATTATAAACCACTAACCATCCATTGTAAACCACGAAGCCTACTTTATCTTTGAACATGCTAGTCTTCTACCATTTGCTGATGGAAGACCGCTGGGTCAATAACCTATGGTTATTGACTATTCCCATATAAAGAATCAATAGG
>JABMQF010000087.1 GCA_013203345.1 Candidatus Woesearchaeota archaeon | reverse complement strand
GGAAGAAGGTAATAGCTCAGCAGAAGGTGGATAAAAAGCCTGAAGAAAAGAAAATTGTTGTTGAGAAAACCATTCCTGAAGCACAAGAGAATGAAGCAGTAGAGACAGAACTTGAACAAGCTCTAAGTGAAGATAAACAATAAAAACATATTTTTTTTCTTATTTTTTTAATTTTTGTTGATTATTTTATTTTTAATCAGTTATGGTAACATAATTCTGAAGAGTATACATATGTATATCATAATCATCAAAAAGAGCAACTCTCAGATCTTTTTCTGAATCTATATCGGAAAATGATGCGTGAACTGTGATAATTTCAGATACACTATTTCCTGGTTTTATTCTGTGAAATGAATCTGGAAGGTATAGTTCATCATCCCACCATACCGAACCTTTTCCTTTATTATTGAGTTTTATTTTCATCTTTGTCGGGTTGATAATGGTGCAATTCTCGTTGTTAGCCACAGTCAACTCGAAAGCAGACAGGCTTGCCCAGTTATCTCCTTTTATTTCTCGTTGAAGATCAGAAACCTCTATATCTATGTTTGAGTATGAGAAATCAAAACCTGCGTTTTTAGGGACGCATTCTTCAACATATTCTTCTGTAATGACTTCTTGTAAAGTTTCATTATCATCAGAAACGATTTCATCAATATCTTCTTGGTATTCTATATATCCTATATCTTCATATGGTTCTGATTCAACTGTTGTCTGATTCACATCATCTTCATCAACATATTGTTTGATTGGTTCAATGTTTTCTGTGCTGTTTGAATTTTGCGAAGATGCATCAATACTATTGTTTAGAACTTTTTTTGTATTTTCTGAATTTAGTGATTTTTCTGTTGTGTCTGCAGAAATCATTCCTAGAATGAAAACAGTTACAAGAATCAATATAAATGCTAATATGATTCCGCCGTATTTTAACAGATCACTAACAGTCACTGTTTTGTCAAGAAAGGAACCCCTCAAAGGTCTCAATTTCGAAGATCTTCTTTTCTTCAGTTTGATGCTTTTTGATATTGATTTTCTGGCCATATTAATCCTATTGTACAGAAACAGAAAACCATTTAAAAAACATTCTACTTTGTTTTTAAAGCATTATACAGCTCAGAAAGGTTCAACTCGAATGAGGATACAGGCATCTCTATATCCCAATTTTCAAGTGTTTGCGGTGCAATTTCACCTATAAATGCTATTTCTGTATTATTGACAGAAATCCTTGCAACTCTTCCTGGAATGAAAGAGGGATGTTCAACTTCTACAGATTCATAACTAAAATCAATTGCTTGTGCAAGTACATCAAGCACTTGTTTAATCCTTGTGAAATCCGAATCAGAACCACATAAAACAACAGCAAGTCTAGTTAGTTCATTAACTCCTGTATCTTCATCAGGACTTAGTTTGAAACAAGTACCTGCCTCAAAAATATTTTGAGGGTATTCATTGCTTTTGTTTTCCTTTAGAACACGCATAAGACAGGGAAGCATCCAAGCACGAAGAACATTATAATCTGTATTCACAGCACTCTCTAATTCAACTAATTTCATAGCAGTCCACATCTTCACGTTCTGATCAATAACATTGGTCAGGTTATACGTGTTTGTCTCAATCAAACCAAGACCTATAAGAATTTCTGAGATTTTTCTTCTAAAAACCCCGAAATCATCCTCTTCACCTATTGTCGCAACATTAGGTATTTCTGGAATAAAATTCTCGTATCCGTAAGCTATGGCAACATCCTCTGCCACATCAACTATGTGAAGGATATCTGCACGGTAAGCAGGAACAAGCAATAAACCAGAATCAAAACCATAACCCATCCTGGCTAACAATCCTTGGATTTGATTTTCATTAAGATTTAGACCCAACCACTTATTTATGAAAGGTATGTTGAGCTCAATACGTCTGGGATCAAGATTGGGTGTTATCTTTTTTCCGTCGCTATATTCTAGTTCCATCGATTCAATCTTTCCACCCATATCTGCAAAAGCAGTTACGATTATATTAAGACATATATTACAGGTATTGAAATCAAAACCAGAACATTCAATAAAAACCTCTTTTGTACTTTCTGTTATTCTCCCAGTCTTATGAGAGTTTATTATTGGAGGCATCGATAATATCTCATTGTTTGCATCAGCAAAGAAAGGAAAAGAATCCTTACCTTCAAGCAAATGACCGTAATCACGACCTGAAGGGTGTTGACTTAGTATCTGTAATCCCGTCATCTCTCTATCTGATTCGAGCGGCTGAAATTTAACATTATTAGGATTATCTGCAAAATATCTTATAGGGAGGGCGATGTTCTCTAAAGGATAGACGCCTATCGCAAGTTTTTTTCTGTTCCTTCCAAAAGTCATATGTAGTTTTTCCTGTATCTGTATTATCTCCCTTATTTTTTCATCATTAAACTCTAAACCTTTTATCAAAGCGCAGGCTGTGAATGGTCTAATGCTTGTAACAGAAGAGTCTATGATCACTTTTGACCCTGATGGTTTTACTTCATAATTTCGAAGATTGGTATTTTCACCTATGAACGCAGAGAAAGCCCTTGCGAAACCCTGCTCTGAAAGCATGTCGGGTCTATCAGGAAATATCTCAACAATAATCTCATTATCATCAATACTCTCTAAGTCTGTACCTAACATACTAATCCTGTCTTTAAGATCATCATCAGAGATACTCCTACCAACAAGCTTTTCAAAGACTTTCCTGTTGATGTTTATTGTAGGCATATTACTTCATCCACTCTCTGATAGTCCTTAACTGCTTAAGATCATTCTTGTACAATTCTCTGATGTCTTTTATACCAAAAGCACTTGTAATCATCCTATCTATTCCAGGACCCCATGCAAGCACAGGAACATCTTTTCCCAGAAGAGGTTTTACTACCTCAGGTCTTAATACACCTGCTGCTATGTATTCAATCCACTTGTTATGGACAGGGTCAAACACATCCCCTTCAACACTGGGTTCTGTGTAAGGAAAATAAGCAGGTCTGAAGCGCACTTTATCAAAACCCATCTTCTTTGCAAACGATTTCAGATAACCAAGCAAGTGCTGAAAGTTAGCATTAGGATCAATTACAATCCCTTCAGTCTGGTTGAACTCAAAAAGATGACTATAATCCAATGTTTCATTCCTAAAACATTTACCTACTGCGAAGAACTTCGCAGGCAGATCTTCTTCTTTTAGAGTTGCTAATGTCCTTGAACTGAGCACTGTTGTATGTGTTCTTAATACATTACGCTTAGCATCTTCAGGACTCCAAACATATCTCCAACCAGTGCTTCCTGTTGTCCAACCGTTTTCATGAACCTGTTTGACATTATTAAATATATCACCTTCAGGCAGTTTAGAGAACTTAGGATTCTTAAGATAAAAAGTGTCTTGCAGTTCTCTTACAGGATGGTCTTGTGCAGTGAACAACGCATCAAAATTCCAAAAAGATGAATTTATCATAGGTCCGGTCATTTCTTTAAAACCCATATCTATCCAAATTCTCTTAGTGTACTCTAAAGCTTGATTAACAAAGTGTCTTTTACCTCTGTTTATTTTAGGAACGTTAATGTTGACGTCATATCTTCTGAATGATTTATCCTTCCATGAACCATCTTTTAGCATTTCAGGTGTAAGGCGATCAACAGATTCTGTCTTGCTGATATCAGTTTCACAAAGCTGTTTACCAAGATCAGTAAGCTCGAATTTTTTTATCTTTTCAACATCTGTTTTTATGATATTCTTTCTCTTACTGAATATATCGAATGCAAATTTTTCTTCAGGGCTGAGATTGGCAGGGTCTGCAGCACATTCTCCTATTCTTTTCAAGAATGATTCTTCTAGCCAGGTCTGCGAAAGTATTTTTTTACCCTGTTCAGTTATGGTCACAACACCACCATCAATAGCTATGGCTGATTTCCTTTTCAATAAACCCAGACAAACGGTTGATTCATCAAGAGTAAGTCCTGATTCTTTTCCTATCTGCTGGACTGGCAATATTTTTTTCTCAAGAACTTTCAAGAATCTTCTTTCGGGAAGACCTGCTTTGACATATTCTTCACCATTAGAATCAAGACGCACAACTTCTTTTACTTCTGATATTATTTTAAGAACTTGTTTGTTCTCAAGCCATTGAAGCGCTCTCATAGCAGAAGCCTCTGGCAGCCCTGTTTTTTCCATAACTTGCTTTAATGTATTACAACTACGAAGAAAAGGGACTGTTTTTCGTTCTAACGGGTGGAGTGATTGCACCAATCTTTCTATAGTCATACATTCACAGGAAAGAGAATGTCTTTAAAAAGCTTATTGAAATGACTAGGATATTTATTGGAATAGGTTCCTAAGACCCAGCTTTAGCGTCTGTTTTCTAACTGTGGGATACAGGAGAGCCCTTTAGGGCGAATTAAGAAAAAGCAATAGCTTTTTCTTCAGTGGATTTCTT
>JABMQF010000004.1 GCA_013203345.1 Candidatus Woesearchaeota archaeon | reverse complement strand
TGAAAAGTTCGCAGAAATGATAAAAGCCCTGGACAAACTCCATCAATGCTTCAGTATCATCACTAAGAATCTTGGCCATCCCTGCATTGACACTACACGCAGCAGTATTCGCATTGCACGCTGTCTGGAAAATATCTTTCGCAGCAGCTATCATACCATCAATACGTATTAAAGTACTTATCATATCACAGATGTTTTCAGCAATCTGGAATATCTGCCTCATGATGGTAAGCCATCTGAAGGCCTTGATGTGTTTCTCCATCTCAGCTATTTCATCATTTATGTTGCCGATGTTCTGCCCCATCTTATTATTATACACCTTGACAGGGAAGGAGATGTTTACTATCTCAGGCATTGTCAATGACTTTGTAGATCCAAAATCAACAATAGATGTTATGATGACAGCACAATCTATTTCAAATTCTTCAAGAGGCTGGGTCAAATTGTTAGCGTCCATGTATTCTGCTTCAGGCACTGCCTCTGGATTGAACTGGATCTCAGTTATGTCCTCGAAAGGAGGTTCAGGTCTGGTATAATAACCAGGATAATCCATCATCTTTATGGAAATCTCATTAGTCAAAGGATCAACAGTGACATACTCAAGATTTGTACAGGTCTGCGGGTCCAGAACTATCGACGCAGGATAGACATGCGAACCTCGTAGAGAAGTAAACTTATGCCTGAAGAACATCCTTGGTTGAGCAAGTCTCCAGGAAAGCCTATCCATTCCCTGACTAGGGGATGAATCCTCATACTCTATTAACCATGTAGGAGTTGACACGTTCTCTTTTTGAAGTATCTCAATACCATCCCAAGTGTATTCGTAAGTAT
This sequence comes from Candidatus Woesearchaeota archaeon, assembly GCA_013203345.1. Classification (GTDB taxonomy): domain Archaea; phylum Nanobdellota; class Nanobdellia; order Woesearchaeales; family UBA11576; genus JABMQF01. The sequence continues at coordinate 3,419 of JABMQF010000004.1, read as the reverse complement.
GATTAACATAATCCTCAAATGTAAAAATTATCTCAAGGTCTTTACGATAACCTTCAAGAACAGGTTCTGTGGCCCAGATACATTCAAATATTGTCTCGTCAACACCAGGCAGAATCTGATGCTCTTCACAAACACCTACAACAGATTCAAGACCATCTTCAATAATATCTGAAAAGTTAGCCATAGCACTTTTGATACCTGAATGGTCTTTGACAAACAGGTGTATCTCAAGAATATCCCCTCCAGTTATGTCTAACCAGGGATTGTGACCTTCACCAATAGCTGTTATGTTTGATACAGCCCTCAAAGCATCATCAATTTCAGGAGGGTCGACATCAACCCTTAAAGTGCCCTGACCACCCTGCAAAAAGTTACCTGTATCATCAGCACTTTCTCCCTTAGGAGTCAGGGATACTACACTGCCGCTTGGAATCTTTACATCTATATATCTCCACTTACATGTCCAACCCGCTATACACTCATTTGGGTGCACAAGACCCAAAGCAGTATTGAGTTGCGAAAAGTCGAGGAAAACATTCATATCAGCCATACCAGAGCCGGTCTCTGTGATGTCCATCATGATAACATTATCTTCTTCTCCAACCCAGAACTCGCCAGCAGCATCAGGGAATGATGAATAGATTCTTGTAGCTGTTGGAGGTGTGCTGTCAAAGACCAAACGCAAAGTCCTGGTTTCATTCAGCTTGTTACCCTGACTATCATTAGCCATAACTCTAATATCAATATTCTTTTGCGAAGACGCAATAAGGAACAGACCAGAAACAGTGCAATTATACTGGTTCTCTGCATTCGATGTGCAGGATGAGGACTGCAGATTCTTGTAAGCTTCCTGATGATCCTCTCTTTCACTCAATGAAGAAGCATCAACCCTTATGATCCTTTCTTCACCACTTACAGGGTCAATCAAACCTGAATGATCATATAGATCAACAACAATACTAACAGGGAAGATCGGCTGGCCATTAGTGTATCTTATTTGCTGATTATTGGCACCCATAATCCTAATACCTTTAATCTCAGGTTTTAAAGCATCAATAAAAACATCAGAACATTTTGTGTCCTTCTGATCAAAATTATAAGTCATCTCTATACAAATGTGTTTCTTACCCACATCACCGCCTGCAATAAAACCAGAAAGATTTATGCTGGTCTTATGAACGCATGATTTTCTGTCGAAATCAGATTTCTTGCCAATACTTGCACTTTCCACCATGAACTCAATACTCTTTATTCCAGAACACTTTTCAGTACACCCAGGACCATCACAAGCCTTATCCTCGAACGTGCCTGTAGCTTCTACAACACCGCTATCAAGCACATTGTAATCAATGTCTACCATAACAGGTGGGAGAGAATCTACAATGAGTGAGCCTTGCCTGACAGGAGAAATCGCCACACCAGCGTCACTGACCACCTGGACAGAAAACGTCATTGTAGGGTATCCCGCAGGCAAAGTGCTTTCAGGATATTTCACTATACAATTATATGTAAGAGTTGCAGGATCAATAAGAGTACAGTCAAAAGGCCTTGTCGGATCCTCAATTATCTTCAACTGATTAGGACCCACATCACTATCTTCTGTTATCACAGCAGAAACATTGAGAAATATAGTATCAGTACCTGCCCTATACCCTTTCACACCATAACTACCATAAGCATCAGCAGAGTTTATCGATGCAGCAAAAGCATTAGACGAAGTGACAGGCAGCATCATCAATAGGAATATAATGACTATGGCGATATCTTTCACGTGCAAATCCTGCCATCTATTCCATTTCATGCATTGAACACCTCATATAAACCAGGTAGGCAAAAGCCTCTCTCTGTAAATCATTGAATATGTATCCCACTCAGATAATTGTTCAAGACCTGGCTTGCCTTTCACAAGCGCTGCTGAGTGAACCTGCGCAGGAGGGAAAGCCAACATATAAAAATTGACTTTTTCATTGCCGTAAAGCTCATTCGCAGTTATCTCCATATAACCTGTCTCATTATCAAAAACTAAACCACCACGAGGATAAGGATTCATCTCTGTGCTGTTAAGGGTAATCTCAACATCATCACCCCAGAAAACCTCATAATTCAATGTCTTCTCAGGAATGGTTATAGGATTGTTATTATCTGTATAAAACAGGAATCCTCTTACATTATACTCTCCAGGAACAAGCTTGATTATATTTCTTTCTGTAGAACTGTTTACAGTCATGAATGCAGTATATTCTGATATCACATCATCAGCCACTCTTTCAAAGACCAAAGTCGCTTTCTCTTTGATTGGATTGACAGGAGTTACTATGTCTGCACCAGGCAGAAGGTATTCATTAGTTGGCGGATTAAAATTAAGTGACTTGAGGAATATGCTTGCATTAATCTCCTTGAAAGGGATCATCTCAATAGTCATTTCATCACCTTGTTCAAGGCTGGTGAAATATTTTTCCTCGTGTATCAGATAATCCTCATTATTTATCTTAATTGAACCAAGACCTATAGGGAATGGAGCAGATATGACTGAATGATTATTTTCGTCAAGCTCAATAAATCCTATGAAACAAGACTCGTCACCAAGCATAAAATCAACCCTTCCTGTGACTGGCTTGCCAGTTATAGCATCCACGGTCTCTATCTTTATATTTCCTGAGTTTCTCTGGTTCATGTTGCACGCGAACTTCTTTCCACTGGATTCTGACAGGCTTGTGTAAGAAGGAGTTGTCCTGTTGTTATCCCTTATGTTACCTTCAATTGCGAACCTGAAATCATATCCCTTACCATCAAACGCATTACTATCATGGACAGTCACCATGACAGGGAAAGACACATCATACCAGAAACTATACTGATTAAAGCCAAAGAAGCTTATTATATTTGTACCCTGCATGCTCTTAGGCATAAGAACTTCCTGATCATTTATGTTCAAGTAAATAGGCCACCAGTCAATATATGTGAAACCAACAGACAATCCATTGAACGGTCTTGTATTATTCAGTGCGAACAAAGACTCTTCCCATATACCCTGACCAATAGGATCATACTCCCATTCACCGTCATCATTCTCTTTCCACATTCTTCTCATGATAAGATTTGATGATTCAGCGAACTGGATCTGGTCAATCTCTGAAAGCACATTGCTCTCAAGCTTGCTCTGCACATCAGTACGAGTCCAAATCTTTCTGTCACCAATATCAAAATTAAAATCAGCAATAGGGGGAATCTTATCAGAACTTGAAGGCCATGATTTCATAGCAATAAGATTCATGACATAATACTCCAGGAAACCTTTTTGGATTTCTGTGTTAGTCACCTCTGTAGAAAAATCATATATCTGCTTGAAATTAATATCCAGCCTTATGAAGTATCTGTTTATGTCAATCTTTTTTCCACTTTTCTGTGCAGAAATAGGA
>JABMQF010000086.1 GCA_013203345.1 Candidatus Woesearchaeota archaeon | reverse complement strand
TTCGCCCAACTGCGATGGTTCTTACTGTCGTTCCTTTTCGCTCGCTAGGTGGCAGCAGTAGCGCAAGCAGGGTTGGATTTATTGGTTGTGCGGGTACAAGCAGGGGTGTTGCTGGCAGGAGAAATGTTGTTGCTAGAAATGTTGTTACCGTTGGCAGGGTTCTTACTCCTTTTTCTCCATCTCGTGATGGTGCACGAGTAGCTCATCAGACTTGCCATTCCGAAACTTCTCTCTTATGTATCTGTATTCTGTTCCCATCTGTGATCTGATCAGCTGCTTTGCCATCTTTTGTTTCTTGGAATTTTTGACGTATGCGCTTTCTTTGCCGACGCTCATCACTGCTTTCAAAAAGAAATTATCTTCTTTTCCTATCACTATGGACTGGTTTCGTTTTATGTCGTGGAATATGTTTTCTATGTCTGCGTTGTGGGTGAAGGTTAGGACTTTGCCGAGTTCGAAAGTGCTGTGCCCGTCAGATCCTCCTGTCATTCCTTTGCCTGTCTTGGTTGCCCAGTAAATTGCTTTCATGTTGGATTTTCTGAAGCTGAATCCGTTTATCACTTCGACAAGTTCAAGGATATTCTCAGCGTTCTTTGTCATTCCTGTGCTCATCATGCCCATAGCGCCTGGTGCGAATGGGTGTGGTGCGCAGAGTATGCAGTTGTAATCCTTTGACAGCTCTGCAATCTCGTTGATATCTGCATTGATGAAGAAAGGATTGCTTTTCATGCGCGGCCTGAGTTGTTTGTCAAAGAACTCCTCAATTTCTCTATGCGCATAGAAGTATGCGAGCAGGTGGTTGCCGTTTCTGCAGGTTATCTCTATGCCTGGTATGATTAGGGCGTGCTTCCTCTGCCTGTATGATGATATTACTCCTTTTACTGTGTTATGGTCGGTTATTGCGAATCCGAATCCTTTCTTTTCTGCTTTTTTGACTGCTGTTCTGATTCGCGCAACACCATCTGGTGAGTAGTTTGTGTGAAAATGCATATCCGCCCCAAAAAGTCCGTCTTTTTTTAGTTTCTTTATAGGTGGTCTTTTGAAAATTACGCTCGCCATATACTGGTTTAAAGTTTGTAGAGCTATATATAAATTTATTTTGTCCACTCTTGAGTGGTTTCATTTATTTTTATAACAGAAGGCGATGTTCCGAAAGATTTATAATTGTCATTCTATTGGAATGTATTAATCAAACTATTTATTGATAAAAGGGGTGTACAATGAAAAAGCATGTAAATGTAGTTCAGAAGGTTGGCAGTTGGGCATTTATTGTCGGTCTAATTATAGCTATTTTCGCTGGTTTCTGGCCATTAGGTACAGTAGTGACTTCAATCCTTATTTTTCTGGGGTTGATTGTCGGTTTCCTGAATGTGACAGGCACAGAGACGAATAGTTTCTTGTTCGCAACTTTGGTACTTGTGGTAGTATCCAGCATGGGTGGTCAGCTTCTTAGTAACATAGCTGTCATAGGTCTGATGCTTGAGAACATGTTCTCTGCAATGATTGTTTTCATAATCCCTGCATCTGTTGTTGTCGGATTGAAGGCTATCTATTCATTGGCAGAAGTTGAGTAGAAATTCTTTGAATTTTTTATTTTTTTTTATTGGTATTCGATAAACAGTTCTTGTTTTACTTTTGCCAACTCAAGAACATTCTTCAGCGTGCCTATCTTAAGCTCTTTGTGGTTAGGCACGACAGTCCCAACCACTCCTTGACTTGTCTCTTTGCTTAAGACAATGTGACTTCCTTTCTGACGGACAACAGAGAAACCGAACTTGTTGCAGAGAATCTTGACACACTCTTTGCCAGATATCTTCTTAAGTCCTGGCAGCTTCATCCACCTCGAAAGTCGTCAGGAAAGGAGCGCTCACTTCTTTTTGAGGGAACTCCTTGAGATAAAGTTCTGTGGCTTCCTTGAGATTGGAGATTGCATCTTTAATCGTCATGCCCTGGCTTGTAGTGCCGATTTCAGGGCATTTTGCCACATACATATCCTCTTCCTTCTGGACTATCGCGGTAAGTTTTCTCATGTGGTTCATTAAGTCTGTGTTCATATTTAAACCTTGCGAGAGAGGATATTATACTGTCTGTTTCTGCAAGCACCTCAGGTAGATGATGTTTTTTAGATTGATAAATTTACTTTTGTTTTTTCAAGAAATTTTACGGTTTATTAAGAACATTTACATTCTACCAATCAGTATTTACATTAAAAACAAGGATATTCAGAAAAAATTCAGGTAAAACATAAGAAAATTAGTGCTTTAAGTTTTTATCATATTTTCTGTTTTGACATGTATTCATTGAATGCATTCAATTGTTTAGTGTGATCAACACCCATTATTGATTTGTTTTGCAGATCCTTAACAATCACCCAGAACGTGAGGAAGTCATGATACTCATCTGTTACGTATTCGCTTGAATGCGTCTCATTATAACCTTCCAAAAATGCCTTTTTCTCTTTTGCTTTCATCCATTTGATGAATGCCTTGTACATACCCACTCCTTTTATCCTGTGGGTTATACCTTCATCATCTATCATGACTAACCGTTTTGTTTTTGGATTATACTTGAAATTGCCACTGTGCATGTCTGAGATTTCTTTCACCACAACACAATCAATCTTTGATATTTTCTCATCATACAGTTCCATTAGTTTGTCAAGTGTCTTTTTATCGAGAAATGGTTTTAGTTTCTTAACATAGCCTGCGAATATCTTTCTTCCCTTGCTTGCAGGAAGTTCCTCTGCTACTTCATGCACTTCTCCACATATCCTTCCAAGCTCTTTGCATGTTTTCAATGACAGTTTACTGAGCTCGGGTCCTTCTATCCACTCGAACAAAAGGTATCTGCCTTCTCTGCCGTAGAATTTTGGGAACACATCTGGGTGTTCTCGTGCACTTTTCTCAATGCTCCATGCAGTCCGTAAGCGTTTAAAATATCTTAGTTTGTATTTTTTGCCGTCCTTTGCAGTTACTTTGTATGCTGTTCCAGACCATGCACTAGAAGATAACAATGATTCTATCTCTTTTATTCGCATCTGCTTTCTGAAAGGTTCTTGATACAGGATTTTTTCCCTTCTTCTTTCAGTTTCTTTTTTCATCTGCATGTTTTGACACCTATCCTTTTGCAGTAACTCCTGACAACACATTTGCTGCACCAGGGACTTATTGGTCTGCATATGTTCTGTCCCCATGTCACAAGTAGTTCTGTGTATTCGAGCCAGTGTTTCTGTGGAAGTTTTTCTCGCAAGGCCGTCTCTGTCCTGTCAGGTGTCTTTGTCACAACATATCCAAGTCTGTTTGATATGCGGTGTACATGTGTATCCACTGCTATTCCTGGTTTCTTGAATCCTATTGTCACAACTATGTTTGCTGTTTTTCTTCCAACACCTTTCAGCTTGAGCAGTTCATCAATCTCGTCAGGCACCTTGCCATCATACTGTGTGATGATTGTATTGGCTATATCCTTGATTCGTCTTGCTTTTGTTTTGTAGAATCCTACAGGATATATGAGCTTCTCTATTTTGCTGATTTCCATCCCTGCTAGCTTATTCACATCCTGCGCTTCCTTGAAAAGCCTGTTGCTTGCTGGTGCTGTTGTCTCGTCTTTTGTCCTCAGGCTTAGTATGCAGGATATCAGAACTCTGTAAGGATCTTTTCTAAGTCCTATGTCGCTTATCACAGGCATGTTAAATTTAGGTATTTCCTTTTGAATTTTTTTCACAACTTTGCTGATGTTGACATTCTTCATCTTATGTTTCGAAGTTCAACCCTGTCTCCGTCGAAGAGGTTAGTGTCTATTGCGAATCCTGAGTTTGTCTCAAGAACATATTTTGCTTGCACTCCTGGTTCGTATACATCGCACTGCGGCGGCATACAGGGTCTGGCGTCTTTTACGATGTGCAGTATCCTTCCCTTAGCATCAAGCCACATTATGTCTATTGCAAAGTCCATGTCTTTCATCCATATTGCCTTTTTTCCAGGCTGTTCAAATATGAATAGCATTGACTGGTTTTCAGCAAGCATTGTATAGTTGCTAAGTCCTATTTCTTGTTCATTGTAAGTCTTTGCAATGACTACATCAAGGCACCTGTCATGCTTGAAGCATGCAGCAGGATTGTTATCGTCGGCCTGAGGCTGCATTATTGAAAATATTGCGATAATAACTATGATGAGTATAATTACCGCACCTAACTTTAGGATGACTGAGTTATGTTTAAACCAGTCTAAAAAACTTGTTTTAGGTTTTTCATTTATTTTTTTTCGAAACTCTTCAAGACTCATGTAGTTTCATCTCCCTTGTTAGATAACACCTAAAAATGCCAGTAACATAAAAATGACTCCTATTACAACTCCTGCGAGGAGCATGATAAATCCCTGCTTCAGTGAGTTCTCTTTTGCTATCCAGCCTGCAAAAGCTCCGAGGCCGAAGAGGATAGCAATCACTGCTGCCATGGATATATAGAATGCCACATCCATTGTGATTATTCCGGGATTGACAAGGAAGAATGGGAGTATTATTATCAACGAAGCGAGGAGGGGAATGACCCCATCTACAATGCTTATCACCCACGCCATGTTCTCTCTTTTTCTTGAGAACTCTGTACCTGTGAGTCCTTTCATTAGGTGCGCTTCCAACTCTCTGATCTTATTTTTTATCTCTGCCCGTTCAGCAGCATACGCTCCCCATATGCCTGAGACTGCCATGGCTATCGTGGCACCTATGCTTGGCAGGATGATTAGTTTTGGGTCTCTGAACCCGCTGAGGAATACAGCGATAATTATGCCCATTATGGTGAGTGCGCCGTCAAATAGGTTTATGATAACATAGCGTCGGACTATCTCATGCTCTACGAGAATTTTGAAATACGCACCCAGTCTGTTTTTCATCTTTATAAGTGCCTCATTCCATGTTGCAAATCATGGAGTTGGTACGAGCACAATTTCTTTCCTATTGCAATTTTGTCAACACTGTGCACAACACATCCTGCTTGTTCTATTTTATCTCTGATTATGTCGAAGTCAAGGTCGCTTCCTTCAATCACTACCTTTACAGTCTCTGTTTTCTCATCAACTGCATAGACTGAGATGTCAATGTTATCAATTCCGTTCGCTTTTTTCAGTTCAATGCCGAAATTGACTATGTTCGGGTTGTGTGGCTTGAGCACGTCAAGCACAAGGAGTTTTATCTTTTCATTGTTGTTTTTTGGAATTGCAGACACCTCTTTCTTGTTTTTTATTAGTTTTGTTTTTTTCATTGTGTATGTTGTTCATCAATGAATTGCTATTTTTAAATCTTGTGCTGGTTTAGGTGTTTGTGACGCGAAGATATATAAGAAAGAGCTTTGTATGTATGATTATGGATGATAAATTGAAGAAAAGGCTTCTGCTCCATGTCTGCTGTGCTCCTTGCGGAACTCATTGCATTGATGAGTTGAGGAATTATAAGGAGGATTCTGGTGTTGGGAGTATTGTGATGTATTTCTTTAATCCTAATATCCATCCGACTTCAGAGTATTTTAGGAGATGGCAAAGCGCAAAAAAGCTAAGCAGGTTAAAGGGGGTCAAGATCATTGAGGAGGAATATGAACCTCAGGAATGGATTGATTTTATTCAGGGTTTTGAGAATGAGCCTGAAGGTGGCAGACGTTGCAAAGCATGTTTTGCTTTAAGATTGAATCAGGCTGCAAAATACGCTGCAGAGCATGGTTTTGATTGCGTGACAACCACAATGACAATTTCTCCGCACAAGGATGCAGAGTTGATAAACAGTATAGGTCGCAAAGCAGCAGATAAGTATGGTGGGGAGTGGATTAATTCTGATTTTAAGAAGAATGATGGTTTCAATAAGAGCGCAGAGATTAGCAAAGATATGAATCTTTACCGTCAGAAGTACTGTGGTTGTTTTTATTCTGTGAGATGATTTAAGTATCATCATACCAACCAAGAAGACGTCATTAAATCAATAAACCAACCACGAATCAAACAAACCACCACTAACCAAACAAACTACCACGAACCAAACAAACCACCACGAACTCAGCGCACAAAGACTAACTTTGTCAAAACTCAAAATTCCCCGAAGGGGTAATTCAATTATTGATTCCTATGATGAATTTTTTGTTGGTTTTGTTGTTGGTTTTGTTGTTGGTTTTGTTGTTGGT
>JABMQF010000085.1 GCA_013203345.1 Candidatus Woesearchaeota archaeon | reverse complement strand
GCTTAGTGGTAGAAATCCCCTTCAATCGCTGTTTAACCACCCACACGCGCTTTTTAAACGTTAATTTATACATAATAACCACCCATAAGAGTGGTTAGACATGTAAACTAAAAACGTGATAGCACACCACCACGAACTCAGCAAAGAAAAACTAAGAACTCAACAAGGCAAAAATCACTCCCGAACATTAAAGACTCTTTTGTCTAAATTCAAAGTTCGCCGCAGGCGTCAATTACTATTGATTCCTATGAGAAATATCACAAATGTCCTCAGGGATAGGCAACCTCTTCTCGAAGCGGTACACCTGTGTCACACCTATTCTCCTGAGATGATCCAGGACATCGCTGATGTTATGACCCACATATTCTGATCTGTGCGCATCGCTGCCTGTTGTGATCTTTTTGATTCCTTTGCCGACCAGATAGTCAATGATTTCATTCCCGGGATAAGTACTGCCTTCAACAAGCTTCGTGTGGCTTGTGTTGATCTCAAAACCTATATCATGTTTCAGAAGGAGTTCTGCTACCTCATCCCATTCATCTTTCAGTTCATCAAGACCGGGATCGTCAAGTACTCTTTTGTAGATGTCCAGATGGCTCATCACATCAAAGAGTCCTGATTTGATTGCATTCTTCAGGAGTAGGAAATATTCATCTATAACTCTTCGATGGGGTATGTCCTTCATCTTCTCATTGTTATTTGGATTTCCGAGGTTCCAACCTTCGCAATAGTGGATTGATCCGAGGACAAAGTCGAACTCATGTTCAGAGAGGAACAGTCTGATATCTTCTTCATCTTCATCAGCATAGTCTATCTCGACACCGAATGAGACCTGCACCTTGCCCTCTTTGTTCAGTTCATCAATCTCTGATCTGCATCTTTGGATTTCCTTATCAGTCATCGATTGGTGATAGTCTCCTTTGCGAATCTCAGAATGCTCCATGTGGTTTGTGATGCATATATGGTGAAGTCCTTTCTCTACTGCAGTATCATAGATTTCTCTGATGCTCTGCTTGCTGTCTGCAGAAGTATCTGAATGCATGTGGAAGTCTATCAACATCTTAATTACCATAAAAAAATGAGGGGGCAGGGAGTTCCAAGCGTAAGTTGGGTTACTTACTGCAATTTGAACCCTGGTAGGCACTAAGCCAACAGATGACTCACAAATGATTTCTTCATCGCACTGCTTTGCAGCACTCAGTACTCAAGTGCCTTGAGTCTGTCCCGTTTGGTCTGAAATCGGAGTTTCAGACGCTTTGAAAATCTCCGATTTTCAATTGGCCACTCCGGCACCCCCTCAATATATTTAGAGTTTAAGAAATAGTATTTAAAATTAACCTAGTCTGCCTATTTTTTGCTCAATCATGCGAAGTTCAGTTTCTAGCTTGTTTAAATCATCATGTTCAGGCTTTTCGATTACTTTCTGTTCAGGTATGTCTTGTCTTGGATGTATTCTTATGTCTGCGTTGGGCATCTCTTTTTTCATCTTCGCAACAAGCATATTTATCTCTTTGTTTGTTTCTTTGAGTTTGGATGCTTTTTCGATTTTCCTGATTCTCAATGACTTTATCCTTTCATACCTCTGGAGTATTTGTATTATTTGCTTTGAGGTTCCGAGCAGATTTTTTCTCATGTCTACTGGATCTTTTATCTGGACAAAGTATTGACTTTCTGCCATTTTAAACATTCTCCGGTTCAAGCAGGGTCTGGTCTATAAATTCAATTTTACGTTCCATTTCTGATATCTCATTTGACCATAGGGCTATTTCAGAATCTTCTTGGTTCTTTAGGTCGTTTATTTCTGATATTATCCCTTTAGCGTCAGATATCTTATTTTTTATCAGGTCGAGTATATTGAGCACATCTTTGTACTCATCGACTTTTACAAATACTGGTGTTTGTCTGTCCATTTGTATCACCTTTCGAATAATGATCTGTCTACGAATAGTAGTTTTCTCTGCATATCTTCCAGAGATTGTCTGAAGTCTTCAAACTTACTGTCTTGCGCGTTCTTTATCTCTGTTATTCTGAAGAGTATATCATCCTCTTCCTTGAATTTTGACTTAATATCTTCTATCTGTTCAAGAACTTGTCTGAAATCATCTGTTTTTATGAATCGAGGACCGTTAGCATCTCTTTGTTTTGGTGCTGGTCGTAGTGTATGTTCTGGTAGTGTTACTGGTGCTGACTCTGCTATTATCTCTTTAGGTGTTTTTTCTTCCCGGTATTTTGGTGGCTCTGGAACACCTTCTAACGGAGGTATTGTATCAGGCACCATATCTGGTGAAGGTACATCAGGGAATTGAGTTGGCTGAAATTTTGCTGCCGTAAGTTCGGGTAATTGTGATGGTGTGGGAAAGTCAGGTAGTTTCTGAAGTTTTGGTTCTGTCTTTTTTACCATATCTTCTTTCATTAGAGGTGTGATCATCTCTGGCATGCTGAATTTATTTTCTGTAGGTAAAGGTGGTAAATTACCTGGCAACTCTGAAGGAAGTGGTGGTAGAGAACTTTCAGGAAGAGGTGGAAGACTATCTTGTTTCAACTCAGGGAAACCTTCCAGACCTTCAATTTTTGGTATTGGTGGGAGATCCACCTGTAAGTTTGCAGTCTCTGCTTTAGATTTCTTCAAAAAGTCTAATATTCCCATTATAACCCCCCAATAATTTACTGAAGAATAATCACATTGCTCTGTATATAAACTTATATTAGTATTCTCGAATAGTTACAACAAATCACAGAGTTTTTGCAGTTTTTTTATATTATTTTCAGCTACACATCATATAATAAGAAAACATGTTGTTTGGTCTGGATTATATCCATATAGCACTTCTGTTTATACAGTATTATCATCATCACTAATAATAATTTTGAACTCTTTATTATTCAGTATGAAATATCTTATTGTTGCTGCCATGATTCTGAGCATTCTGCTTTTAGCTCGTTCAGGTATGGGCTGTAAAAAGGTGCTAGAGGTATCAGTAGATATTACTGATGATTTCGATCCTGAAGTTTCATACATCCTGCTCGAACCATCTGAAATATATGAGCTTGATGATGGAGATAATATATCATTCAATCTCAATGTTTATAGGGGTAAGACACTAAAGAGGACAATTTATGTCTGGGCAGAGGATATTGCAGGTTTGCGTATATCTCCTAAGTCTAAATTTTCTCTTCATAAGCGGTTCAGTCATTACAATCTCACTGCAAATCTTACTTTCAGTACATGCCCTATTTCTTCGAAATATCGTTTTGTTGCGCAGGGGATGGATCTAAATGTATCAAAAGAATTGTTATTTGAATCTAGTTGCGAAATTGCTGAAGGTGTTGAAGGTGTTATTCTTAAAGGAAAGATTGATTATGGTGCAATAGCCCCAGATACCATACGTTCAGGAAGTGTTTTTACGACGAGAATAACTATTAAGAATCCTACTGAAGAATACCTTGATGTTAGGACTTGGAGTTATGTATATCGTAATTCTGTGAGTTATTCAGGTGTAAGAGAATTAAATTCCAAGGTTATCAATCTGCCTGCTCAGTCTAACATAACATTTGATCTGGAGAACACAGTCAACGCATCCCCCGGAAACTACAATCTGAAGATAGTCCTTCTAAGGTCCGACCGTAAGACCCCTCATGAGATAAAGATTCCTATTGAATTGATAGAAGATGACATAGATGTTAAAGATAGGCCTGTGATGAAAGGTCCTGTAGCTATAATATCTGATACAGAAGATATTCTCTCAAAGGGTGCGACTTTAAGTATTGATTCGAAAATACCTGCACGCAGGTTATCTAATGAGTCATATGTTGCCTATGAGTCAACATCTGTTAAGGCAAGAAAACTTTCTATATATTTTTTGATAGCAGTGCTTTCATTGATACTGATAGCAATTGTGATGAAAAGGTTATGATTATTTGTTAAGCCACTCAAGCGAGTAGGGGCAGAATATGCCCTGTCTGCCCGTACACCTCCCATCCAGTCTTGAAAATTTACTTCCCACCTAAAGTTGATTTTTTCCGAAATGAATATCCTATATTGATTCATTATGGGAAATTTACAAAACAAGCAATAGAATAATGACAGAATGTAACAAAAAATTTAACACAACAGGACAAGCACATGTAACTTACAGAAGACTGTTTTTCAGGACATAGAAAGATATATAAACAATCCTCGTTTTTTTTGAGACTATGTCTTCGGAATCTGAGTCAAAAAATACGCTTTCTGAAAAGGAGCGTATTGCCAAAGGTCAGGTACTTACCAAGATAATAATAGAAGTCCTGGGGGCGCCTAAAGAGCATGTAGAGGAAGCTATCAAGATAGTTGTGGATAAGGTTAACGCTGTTGGCAAAATAGAGGTTGTTTCTGAATCCACATATGAAGCTGAGCCTAAAGGGAAGCTTTTTTCAACATTTTCCGAGATAGAGATATGGTTTGATGATATTGACGCATTGTCGATGTTCCTTTTTGAGTTCACTCCATCATCTGTAGAGGTTGTTCAACCTGTTGAGTTGAATCTGAAGTCAACTTTCATGTCAGGGTTCATGAATGATTTCCTTTTGAAGATGCATGATATGGGGTTGAAGATGAAAGACGGTTATGCTACAACAAAATTGTTGAAGAAAAACACCGACGCACTCATACGCAATTTCATGAAGTCTGTTTTACTCGAGCCTAAGTCAGGGGAAGAAGTTGCGAAAATAACAGGAATACCTAAAGAGAATGTTGATGCTATACTTGCTGATTTTTCAAAGGCAGGTATTGTGAAGGAAGAAGATGGTGTTTATTCTTTTATTAAAAAGGAGTGATCTGCATGGGTGATGTTAATAAAGAGGTTGAAGCTATACTTTTTGCAGCCGGTAGGACAGTTTCTGTTATGGAGTTCCAGTCGCTTCTTGGTCTTAAGAACCCTGGGCTTGTCACTGAGTCTATAAAGTGTATTATTGATGAGTATAATCAGAGGGAGAGTCCTCTTATGGTTGTCCAGGAGGAGGATGGTTGGAAGCTGACTGTAAAGGAAAAATATTTGGGTCTTGTTCAGAAGATAAATCCGCACACAGAACTCAGCAAGACTATTCTGGAAACTCTTTCAGTAATCGCATGGAAACAGCCTATGATACAGTCAGATGTCATAAAGATAAGGACTAATAAGGCGTATGATCACATATCCGAACTGGAAAGGTTGGGATTCATATCAAAGGAGAGGTATGGACGGAGTTATATGATAAAGGTTACTCAGAAGTTCCTTGATTATTTTGATCTTCCAGATGCTTCAGCAATTAAGGATGCATTCGGAGGATTTAAGGATATTGGGAATGCGGTTCAGAAAAAAGTTGGCGAGTTTGAGAAATCAAAGAAAACAAAAGATAAAGCAGAAGGCAAATCAGAAGACGGCGGCGTGAGTACTTTTCTAGAGACATTTGTCGACGAGCTCCCTGAGATGAATATGCCAAAAAAAGGTGTTGAGCTTGAGGTTTATGATGTTCCAGAGGATCAGCTTGAGAAAGAATCAGAGACATCAGAAGAGGATGTAATGAAAGATGAGAATGGAGAAGAGAATTCTAAAGTTGAAGAGATAAAGGAATCTCCTGGAGAAAAAACCAGAAGAATAGCAAAGGAGCTGCTTGCCGAAGAGGAATTAGAAAAACAAGATGATGATGCAGAGGATATTTCTAAAGAAAGATTTTTACATCCTCAGCTAGAGGAGTTCATAGCAGGTTCGATGGAGGAGCTCGCACCTAAGAGTAATAAGTCAAGAGATGAAGTTGTCAAGCATGATGACGAAGAAGATAAGGAATCCACAGAAAAAGACGGCGAAGTTTCAGAGAGTGAAGAGACTGATGATAAATCGTTAGGAGATGAAGAAGAAACAGATGGATCTGCGAAGAAAGAGCCTGTTGCAGAGGAATATCCTGGTCAATTTTCTAAGGAGAGTGAGTGATGCCTTTCTATTTTCTTCTGAGATGTCCTGGTTGCGGGCACAATATGAAGTACCATACAATAACAAGGATACTCTCAGATAAGAGAAAGTCGTGTGTCTATTGCGGCAGAAGTTTCAAGGTCAAGGAGCACGTGTTAAAAGAGATTTGAGTTATCATAAAAATCCGCCACAGTAGTTCCACTACAAACCAAATTGCTGAGTTTGGCTGAACGACTGCTTCAAAAAGTGGATTTTTAGGCTAATCAGAAATAATCATCCACGCACTAAATTGAGTGGTTTTCGCAAGCATTTATTACATGACCTCTCAGCCCCTAGGGCGTGCGATTTTCACGCCCTAATACTATAGAATTCAACGTTTACAGAGCCTGTAAAGGGGTTTTAAAAACAAAACACATATAAACGGAACAAGTTTCCATTAACATAGTTTCTTAGTGGATGAAGGAAAAATGACAGATGACACTGCAGAAAGGCCAGAAGAATCAAAGATGAAAGAAAACATCATACCTACTGTTGTTGAGGAAGAGATAAAGAAGTCATATCTTGACTATTCTATGTCTGTTATTGTTGGTCGCGCCCTACCTGATATGCGCGATGGTCTCAAGCCAGTTCATAGACGAGTTCTTTACGCAATGCACGAGCTTGGTATGTTCTCTAATAAGCCTTCTAAGAAATGTGCGAGAATTGTGGGTGAGGTGATAGGTAAGTATCATCCTCATGGTGATAGCGCGGCTTATGATACTCTTGTAAGGATGGCGCAAAATTTTTCTCTTCGTTATCCTCTTATACAAGGTCAAGGTAATTTTGGTTCTGTTGACGGTGATAGTGCTGCCGCTATGAGGTATACAGAAGCTAGACTTTCTAAGATATCTGAAGAGATACTCGATGATCTGAAAAAGGAAACTGTTGATTTTCGGCCGAATTTTGATGGTGAGCTCAAGGAACCTGTTGTTCTTCCATGCAAGTTGCCTAATTTGCTTGTTAATGGTAGCTCAGGTATTGCTGTTGGTATGGCAACAAATATACCGCCCCATAATATGTCAGAGGTCATAGATGGGACTATATGTCTTATTGATGATCCTGAATCTTCTCCTGAACAGCTCATGGAGCACATAACAGGACCTGACTTTCCCACTGGAGGTATAATCCGTGGTTCTGCAGGAATAATTCAGGCATATACGACAGGAAGGGGAAAAATTCGTGTACGCGCGAAGACTCATTTTGATACTGTGCGTAACAGGGATGCAATAATAGTCACAGAAATTCCTTACCAAGTTAACAAGAGTGCGCTGATAGAACATATGGCTGATAATGTTCGTAATAAGAGATTGACAGGCATATATGACCTACGAGATGAGTCTGATAGGGAAGGTATGCGAATTGTAATTGAGTTGAAAAATGATGCGACTTCTGAAGTCGTGCTTAAACAGCTTTTCAAACACTCCAAGCTTGAAGCTACTTTTGGGATGATTTTCTTAGGGTTGGTGGACAATGCGCCTCGTATGCTTACATTGAAGGAAGTACTTCAGTGTTTCATAGATCATAGAAGAGATGTTGTCCGAAAGAGGGCGGATTTTGATCTTAAGAAGGCAGAGGAGCGTGCTCATCTTCTCGAGGGACTGATAATAGCTTTGGATGATATTGATTCAGTAGTTCAGAAAATAAAGCAGTCAAGGGATGTTGATACTGCTCGTTCAGTTTTGATGAAAGATTATTCATTGACTGATGTACAGGCAAAAGCTATTCTTGATATGCGACTCCAGAAGTTAGCTTCATTGGAGAGAGAAAAGATAAAAGAAGAGCATAAAGCACTTACCGAACTTATATCTGATCTTAAATCAATTTTGGCTTCTGAACAGAAGATACTTGAAATAATAAAAGAGTAATTGCTTGAGATTAAGTCTAAGTATGGTGATGACAGGCGAACAGAGATAATTCATGATATCGATGATGACATAGCTTTCGAGGATCTTATAGAAGAGGAAGATGTCGTGGTGACTGTCACACATGCAGGATATATCAAGCGTCTTCCTGTTGATACTTATAAGAACCAGGGTCGTGGTGGTCGCGGAATAATGGGCACATCTACAAAAGAAGAGGATTTTGTAGAGCACTTATTTATATCGTCGACACATTCGAGTGTTCTTTTTTTTACAGACCTGGGTCATGTTCACTGGCTTAAGGTTTACAAACTGCCTGTTGGTTCAAGACAGGCAAAGGGCAAGGCAATAGTTAATCTTCTTAAATTAAAACCGGGCGAGAGTATAAGGGCTTTTGTTCCTGTAAGGGAGTTTGATGATCAGCATTATCTTGTCATGTGCACTAAGAAAGGAACTGTCAAGAAAACATCTCTTGAATCATTTTCTAGACCTCGTAACGGAGGTATCCGTGCGATAACTATCAATGAGGGTGATGAACTTATTGACGTTGCTTTGACTGACGGTCAGATGAACATGATAATAGCGACGAGTAATGGTATTGCTATAAGGTTTTCCGAGAATGATGTTAGACCTATGGGACGTTCTGCTGCAGGCGTACGAGGTATATCTTTGCGTGATGGTGATGAGGTTATTGGGATGGTCATTGCTGAGGATGACCGAACAATACTAACCGTGACAGAGAATGGTTATGGTAAAAGGACGTGGATTTCAGAGTACCGCTTCATCAGGCGAGGGGGTGTTGGTGTAAAGAATATCATTTGCTCTGGAAGAAATGGTCGTGTAGTAGCAGTGCGCAGTGTGACAGATGACGATGAGGTCATGTTAATGTCAAAGAATGGTATCATAATAAGAATGCCTGTTAAGCATATATCTGTGATAGGGAGGGTAACCCAGGGAGTGCGCATGATGAAGCTCGGTCAGGGAGACAGTCTGATGGATGCAGCAAAGATAGTGAACGAGTGAAAATGAAAGGAGCAATAATTACGCAACCAGGTCTTGAAGCTGTACCTGGTAAGGAACTCCAGGAATTGGTGGGTCTGAAGTGTTCAATTAGTAAGTCAGTAGTACTTTTTGAGACAGAGAAGTTTGAGGATTTCTGCACATTATGTTATAAGTCTCAGTCTGCTATTAAGATTCTATATATGTTCTTCTCTGGTAAGCTGAAATCTGTGGAGGATGTAATACCTTCTCTTAAGGGAACTGACCTCGCAGAATGGGTTGATGGAACTACATTTGCAGTTAGGAGTAAGATAGTTGACAACCCTGATGTTTCAACACTCGAATCTGAACGTGTTCTTGGCGAGGTAATACATGAGAAGTACAATGCAAAGGTGAATCTTGAGGATCCCGACGTGACTTTCTTTTTGTATGTGATTGGAGATACTTTCTATTTTGGTGTTGATTTTGCCGGGTTTGATCTTAGTAAGAGGAACTACAAGGTATTTGCTCTGGCTGATTCGATAAAGGCGACAGTCGCTTACTCTCTTGTCAGGCTTGCGGGCTACAAGAAAGACATGTCTTGTATAGATCCGTTCGCGCATTCTGGTGCTGTTGCCATAGAGGCTGCGTTCTATGCGACAGGGAAGCCTATCAACTATTACAATAAAGACAGATTTGCTTTTCTTCGTTTTCCTCAGTTGAAGGATTTTGATTTTGATAATTTTTTCAAGAGAAATGACAATTTCGAGCATTCACTCAAGGGTTTAACTGCTTCTGATTCGCAGCAACGGCACGTTAGGTGTGCAGAGAAGAATGCGAAGATAGCTGGTTTGAATAAGCAGATAAATTTCACTAGGATGGATGTAGAATGGTTGGACACTAAGTTTGAGAAGGGATCTGTGGATGTGCTTATTTCAAATCCTCCTAAGGTGTCACGTCTGTTGACAGAGAAAGGTATTGAGAAGGTTTTCCAGGAGTTGTTCTATATATCTGATTTCATCTTGAAGCAGGAAGGCCGTGTAGTTCTTTTGGTGAAAAATTATTCCCAGATACTCAAGCATGCTCAACGTCATAACTTTGTGCTAAAGTTGAGCTTCAAGATTATGCAGGGTAAAGAGGAATTTACCATACTTGTCTTAGAGAAAGGTAGTAAGTGAGTTGTTTGACCTGCCTGATATCATTTCTGATCAGCCTAATTATATATTGTACATTTCTGAAAAAAAGGTGTCGGATCGCAGTAAGCCGCCTTCTGTCAGACCCAGAGCCTCAACTTGTGAGGCCGACAGTCTGTATTGACATTGAACTTAGCGTCACAAAGACTTGCACAGACCAGGGCTATCCGTTTCATCCCTTCCTCACAGAACGTCCAGGGGTTAACTCAACTCTCTCGCGAGAGGCTTCGCACCTATCATCCTCCTGTGAGGTGGCTTCGTTTCTGAGATGTTGCCGCGCGTTTCCGCGCCTCGCTTCCACGAGTGGCCACAAAAGTGGGCGGACTTTCCTCAGCACATCTGCATTGAATCAGATGTTCCGGTTGTCAATCCGCGATCCTACACTTTTTGATGTCTTTTTTGTATTTATAAGCTTATCGCGCTCCCCACAATCTTTATAAACATCCTGTTTCTTCTGATTGCTACTATGGCGCGCCAGAACAAGGTAAATATTCCATCAGGTATGGGTGGTCTTACAAGGTATTTTGAGGATTATAAGTCTAATGTAGAGCTTAAGCCAGGTCACGTTATAGTGATGGCTGCAGTGGTTATGCTTATAGTTATTTTTCTGCATCTGCAGGGTTACTCCCTGTTAGGTTTGTCATAAAATGATTCCTGGTATGAATCCTCGGAAGATGGCCCAGATGATGAAGCGTATGGGCATACAGCAGGTTGAGATACCTGCAACAGAGGTAATCATCAGGACACCTGATAAGGAACTTATAATAACTGATCCGCAGGTTTCTAAGGTAAACATGATGGGTCAGGAGACACTACAGATAGTTGGGGATATCCACGAAAGGGAGATTTCTACTGAGCCTGATATTAGTGAGGATGACATAAAGACAGTCATGGAGCAGGCAAATGTGTCAGAAGAAGATGCTCGTAAGGCTTTAGAGGAGAATAAAGGAGATCTTGCTGCCTCAATAATGTCTCTTCAGAACTAAACCTATTTAAATCATCAAGTAATAATAGTAAAGATGCGTGCTGATGGGTTGTGCGAGCGGGCAAGGAGAAGTTTGGAGATTGCTGAACATTTACTTTTGAGGACATATCCTCTTGTGAATGAGCCAAAACTTGTTCTTGCGATTGCTGATGAGGTTTACTCTGCATTGACTGGCAGTATGGTGGCTGTGATTTCAAAAAGTGGTGTTGGGATAGAATCAGATTTTGATCAGTGTTTCAAAAGATTCAGTGATGTGGCTTATTTACATGGTTTTGATGATTCTGACTTGTCATTGTTGTCAGATGTTAGGCGTATCATAAAGAAGCACAAGGAGAGCCCTGTCGAATTCGTTCGTGATGGTGGATTTGTTATTTGCGATAAAAATTATGTTTGTGATTTTATTACGATTGATTATATGAGAGGTTTATTGTCCCGGACAAAGGTTTTCGTGGATAAGGCATTTGAACATGGAAGATAATTTTGAAGCTGCGAATGAGGAGTTGAAGAGGGCGGATCATCTTATTTTCGTCAGTCTGAAGTATACTCGTACTTGTGATGTTCTCAAGAGTGTAGTTGAAAGGCTGATTAACTGCATGGGCTTTACATTTACTGGTTTGCTTGAACATCTTAAGGAAGAGGGTAAGATTGAGGAGATACCTACTGCGCCCATCCCTAAAGCAAATCTTATCAAGCAGCTTTTTCCTGATGATGAATTTCTGCCCGAGTTTGCAGATCTTTTTATGCGTCTGAGGAAGATAAGTCAAGCTGAATTCTCGAGATCAACTGAATTTCGACGACATGTTACTATGACTGTTGTGGTTGCAGAAGAGATTATCAAGATAGATATTGATTTGGTAACAGAGTATTTCAAGAATACAAAAGAGTTCTACGAACACGTGATGGGTCTTGTTTCTCCGCAGTCCTAACAAACATTTATTAATCTGGATTAGGATTTAAAGGGTATGCCAAAGAGCTTGCGTAACAGACTGCTTGAAAAAGGATGGACTCAGGAAGAGATAGAGCAGACTATGGGTCTTCTTTATTCTAATGATAAGATAGAGAAACATCAGGGTTTTGCTAATGCTAACCATCCAATAATTTATTGGGTAGGTCTTGTTGTGGCAATTATTGGTAATTTTCTCCTGGCTGTTACTTTGATACCTTTTCTGATGTTCTTGAATTCTGTTCAGGTATATGTGATACTGGGTGTTGTTGGTTTTGTTTTCGGCGCTCTTTTTAGTGTGATTCTTAAGGAGATAGAAAGTGTTGATCAGACTCATCATATTCTTGCAGGTGTGTTTATTCCAGTACTTGCACTTATCACTGTATATATAATGGTGACTGTGGCAAACCGTTTTAATGCTGTCATAAACAATCCTAATCCTCAGAATGCTATTATGATAAGTCTGGTATATCTGATAACATTCAGCGCACCATATTTTGTTTACAAAATAAAGGATATTCATTGGCACAGAAAGCATCAGATTCCGCCTGAAACTGCTTGAAGTAAGAATTATGCGCAAAAATTTCACAAAATTTTTGGCATCCTAAAAATCCGCTTTCAAAAGAAATTGC
>JABMQF010000084.1 GCA_013203345.1 Candidatus Woesearchaeota archaeon | reverse complement strand
CAGTGTACCTGTGATGTTCGCTTCATTGCTAGATATAGGATCTTTAACAGATTTAGGAACAGACGGTATAGCTGCCTGATGCAAAACATAATCAGCACCTTCAAAATGTTTCTTGAGAAGCTCCAGGTCAAGTATACTCCCTTGGACAAAGGTTATCTTGTCCATGAATGGCTGAATGTTCTCAATATGTCCTGTTGAAAGGTTGTCTATTGCAACAACATCTTCACCTTTTTTCACCAGCTCCTCTACCAAATTGGAACCTATAAATCCTGCCGCGCCTGTTATAACATATTTCATTGCTAATACCCTGTAACAATGCTAAAATCATCATTTAAATAGCTTGTCATGCAGATACGAAAAACCTTATAAATAACCTCTAATTACTATGTCTTGGACGGTCATAGTGGCTTGGTTACACCGGTACCCATTCCGAACACCGAAGTTAAGCAAGCCTACGTTTGGTGCAGTACTGGCCTTTAGGTCGGGAAACACTGAAAGCTGTCCGCCTTATTTTTCTATTATCATCAATTCTTCTTGACCAGTTTAGAGATAAAGAAACCCTGAGTATTGTTTTTACCAGGCCAAATCCTCTTACAAAGCTTTGTTAGGGGCGTAATGCCTTTTTCGCCGATATCTAATCCTGTTGATACAATATTAAGGGGTAAGTTGTCCAATGCCCACTCAATTACCTCCTCATCCTCCTCAGGCTCCAGAGAACACGTACTATATACGAGAACCCCGCCTCTTTTGAGACAGGAAGCGGCTGCACGCAAAAGTGCTTTCTGAATCTTTGTCTGAGCCTTGATGTCATCCAAAGTTCGTTTTTGGAACCAGTCTGTATCAATCGCAAAATTTCCTGAACACGGAGCATCCAAAAGCACCTTGTCAAACTTAATACCCACGTCAGCAGCATGAACAGAATCCTTATGAAAAACAACACAATTCTTGACACTACATCGTTCAAGATTATTTTTTACTGCAGACAGACGAAATCTGGAACTATCAAGAGCTATCAATTGCCCTTTATTACCCATCCACTGAGCCAACTGTGTTGTCTTTGATCCTGGTGCAGCACACATATCAAGAACAGAATCATCAGGAGAAGGATTAAGCACCTGGACAGGTAATTGTGAAGCCGCCTCCTGAATATAGTAATGCCCCTGTAAATATTCCTGGGTAGTGCTAAGAGAAAAATCAGCCTCTGTCCAATATCCATACCTGCAGAAAGGGACTTTCTTCAACTTGACCCCTCTCTCCCGGAGACGCTGAACAATATCCTCTTCTGAAGCCTTCAATGTGTTTATACGTATAGACTTCCTGACCTCTACCTTTTCAGGATCAATGTCTTGACCCATCTCTTTGTAACGCTTTGTGAAAATGTTCATTTTCCTAAACCTCTGAAATTTTCTGTGAAACAGTCTGTCTGATCATTTGATTAATTTGTTGACAAACAGCAGCTGCGTTGGCAACATATCTCACCTTAACCTGTTTAATTTCTGTGCCAGTCAACTCCACAAGCACATCACCAAATTTGAAAGGAGAGTAAGCATTGAAATTGACCCTCAAAACAGCTGAAAAAGGTACTGTCTTGCGCACCTTGAATATATTGCCATATGAAAAAGTAAGATTATTGTCTGCAAATACCAATCCATAGGAAGTAAGGGAAAGAGTATCCATCAAAACAAGGAAAAAATAAATTCCTATTGCCGCAAATGCTCCGCGCATCCCCCATAAAGGGTTAACACCGATAGTGTTGAGTGCGTCAATAAAAGGGTTTGTTGCCAGCAAACGTATCGCAAGAAAATACATACCAACAATACCGCCCACCAAAATCAATGCCTTACCCATGTTAATCAAGTAAGCACTAATAAGATCTGGGTAAACATCCACCTTGGCTGAATCATTCAATCTCTCTGAAAAATCTGAACTATCATCAACCACCCTCTACAACTCCAGCGCGAACTCGCCTGTTTTAGGATCCACAGTATGTACAACCTTATGATTTTTGAACATCTTCCCAACTTCTTTCCATGACAACTCTTTACCCAGCTCTGCCATTTCAGTAATTGCCTTTTGTACAAGAGGATAATTTTCATATATTATCTCGCCCTTCCTCTGGTTCTCAGTTTCAGAACGCTCAAGACCTTCTATCCTCTGCTCCTGTTTGGATATCATATCATGTACCTTATCAATCTTATTTGTTGCGCTGGACTCTGCCTGCTCAACTGCCCTGGCTTCATCTTTCTTAGTGAGAATAGTGTCGAGAGCTTCGCTGAAACTGCTAAACACATCATGTGAAAGACCTTCATAAAACTTAAGAGGGAAAGGAGTTATATCTTTCACATCAGACTTTTCTTTGTCAGAATAGTATATGATAGGATTCATTGCACAAGATAAAATGCTTTTTGCAGCACTGAAAAGACCTCTGCATTCTACATCAGAAAGCTGGACAGGCTTCAAAGCCTTATCAACACCTGCAATGATGCAAATCTCCTCAGAATAAACACCACCAATACCAAAATCAATAGCCAGTGCCTTGACAACACTCTCTTTATCTGAGCCTATGATTGCAGATACAAAACTATCCCTATCTATCAACAGCAAATCATTATCTCTTGATGGAGATACATAATTCTCACCAGGCCTTACAGAACGTGACTTCCACTCCTGACGTTCAAGAGGGGAAAGAATCATACCCGCCTCATCGCAGAGAACAACATTACCCTTACTGAACATCTCAAAAACAAGACGAAACTTCATATCCTTTGTCTCGAACAAAAACTCAACCACACGCTCAAACCCAAGCTGCGAAATCTTACGTAACCTAGCATTCTTAAGCTTGCGCCTCAGATAAATACAAAACCCAGGTGGTTTCTCAGGTACACCACTCTTTTCTGTCGCAACATACATCAAACTCCCAATCATGATCCTCAGTATACGCTTGCCAGTGCTTGGAACGTGAAACTGAAGAATAATCTCTTCCTTACCTACCTGATATATCTGCTCTAATTTGGCACTTAACAGTGACTGGAGCTCTGATACCATGAAGTGAAGCTCAAGAGATGAAATATCTGATTTCATGGTGCAGGAGATGGAGAAGTAGTATATAAAAGATAAGGGAAAAGGTATGTGATAATTCAGAGGGTCTGTCAATTAAGGTGTGGTGAGCCAGCCTTTGCAGAGCATATCATTACGGTTCTAAACCACTCCCTCGGATTTGCAAAGAAGATTTGGACTATATTTTGATTTCCGAAGGTATTTTTCTATTGATTCTTTTGATGAGTTTTTTTGTATGGTTGATATTGAGTTATTTGCATTCCTGGTCTGGTGTTGTTTGTCTGGTTGATATTGAGTTATTTGCATTCCTGGTCTGGTGTTGTTTGTCT
>JABMQF010000083.1 GCA_013203345.1 Candidatus Woesearchaeota archaeon | reverse complement strand
TTTAGGGTGCAATTTGTAATCCCTAAAAGTTTGTCAATCGATTTGCAAGGCCGTAATACCCCTACCTTAAGATAGGGAATAGGCCTTGCGTATATAATTTTGACAAACTTTTAGTTATTGTGTTAAGCTGGAAGAATACTGGTTATATAAAGGTATGGACAAACAGAAACATTTATATATTTAGTAAGATTAATCTTACTTGGTGGTAAAATGGAAATTGCTATTACTAAAATGAGCTCAAAGGGGCAGGTAGTCATACCGGCTGATTTGCGAGCAGACATCAAAGAAGGGGACAAAATTGTGATAATAAAGAATAATCACCAATTGATTATGAAAAAAGCCAGCAATCTTGATAAGAATCTTGCTGAAGATCTGGAATTCGCTAAAAGAACTGAAGAGGCTCTAAAAAGAATAGAACAGGGCAAAGGCACAAGGATGGAATTTGATGATTTTATCGAGGAAATGAAAAAGTGGTAAGTGTAATCTTTGATTCATTGTTCAAGAAAGAATTCAGGAAAATCAAAAATCCAATTATCAAAGAAAAAGTGATTAAGCAGATTTCAAAGATAAAGACCTATCCTGAAATTGGCAAGCCTATGAAGTATAGCAGGAAAGGAACAAGAGAGTTATACATTCCTCCTTTTCGACTGTCTTATACTTTTGATGGAGAAACAGTGTATATTCTGTATCTGTACCACAAAGATAAGCAATGATGCATGATGAAACCTGTTGAAATTATCAAGGACATAGAGGCTGTCGGGCCAGCGCTGTACTTGAAACAAGAAGATATACTCATATTTTCAGACATGCATATAGGCTATGAAGAAGCTCTAGTGAAACAGGGGATGTTTGTCCCAAAGTTCCATTTCAAAGACCTTGTCAAACAGGTTGAAAAAGTATTGGAAGATCTTGGTTCGAAGCCGCGAACAATAGTGATTAACGGAGACCTGAAGCATGAGTTTGGAACGATAAGCGAGGAAGAGTGGAGAAACACACTCAAGATGCTTGACTTCCTTAAAAGAAACTGTGAAAAGCTTGTCCTTGTAAAAGGCAATCACGATACAGTACTCGGGCCAATTGCGGAAAAAAGAGATGTGCTGCTTGTTGATTCTCTTCTTGACGGAGACAAGATGATAATTCACGGAGACAAGCTAGTTGAAGTGCCAGCTCCAATAAAAACAATCATCATAGGTCATGAACACGCTGCTGTCAGCATACATGAAGATTTGAGGAAAGAGACATACAAATGTTATTTGATTGGCAATTATAATCGCAAAAAGCTGATAGTCATGCCCAGCATGAACCCTCTTGTTGAAGGATCAGATATTCTAGCTGATAAACCCCTAAGCCCTTTTCTCAAAAAAGACATTGGAAACTTTGAAGTTCACATAGTAGAAGGTGATGTATATAATTTTGGGAAAATCAACCAGCTTCGCAAATAGATAATCATAATCAATAATGATAATCCCTGATGATACTCTTATTCAAGACCAAACATACCAAATCTTCTGAAAATAAGTTTTCTTATCTCTTCTATAAGCAGAATAGAAAATCCTGCAAGCAGCATCCATGGAATATAATACAGAGGGAACGGAGATATGCCTAACGCAGTTGAAATAGGTGTGAAAAGGAATAACACAAGCAAAACTATCTCAGAAAGTATTCCCAACCAAATGATCTTATTATGGAATATGTTGTGGAAAGAAGAAACTCTTTGAGTCCTGCATGCAAAAACATTGAACATCTGAGTTATGACAACTGCTGTAAAGAAACCTGCAACAGCAGTCATGTAAACAGGATCTCTTATCGCAATGTCCATGCCGAAAGACCAACCATTTGACATCAATATATGAAAAAATACAATATACGCGAATGCAGTCTGCAAAGGACCGATAAAACCATACGACCTTGCAATCATCTTCCAGTTCAATAGTTTGGATTTTGGATCTCTTGGAGGACGCTTCATGATGTCATGAGATGATTTCTCAAGACCAAGACCAATAGCTGGAAGCATATCCGTACCAAGGTCAATCGCGAGAATCAGAAGCACTGGAAGTGCAAGAGGCCAACCGAACAACACAAAGAACAAGAAAGGAACAATCTCAGGAGTGTTGGACGTTAGGATGTAGGTGATAAAAGACTTTATATTATCATATATAGTACGACCAGACTCGATAGCATGCACAATAGACGCAAAATTATCATCAAGAAGTATTATATCTGCAGCTTCCTTTGCAACTTCTGTTCCAGACTTGCCCATCGCAATACCAAGATTAGCCTTTCTCAATGCAGGTGCATCATTAACACCATCACCAGTAACAGCGACAATCTCGCCCATCTCCTGAAGCAAAGAAACAATACGCATCTTGTCAGCAGGCAAGGCTCGCGCAAATATAAGCTCTTCACGGGAAAGAATACTCTTAAGCTCATCATCAGACATATCTATTAATTCAGGACCTGTAACAATAGTGGGTGAGGTCTTAACAATACCTACCTGCCTTGCAATATTTTCAACAGTTGAAGCTTGATCTCCAGATATTACTATTATCTTCATACCTGCTTCATGGCAAAGCCTGACAGCTTCAGGAACCTCTTTTCTTGGCGGGTCCTGCATCACAATAAGACCATAAAACGTGTAACCAGAATCAACTATCCTTGAAGCGTCCTGAATAGCACAACCAAGCACGCGGAAACCCGCTTTTGAATAATTCAGGTTGACAGATAGAATCTCTCTTTTTCTTTTTTCTGAAAGTTTCAATAATCTACCTTCATGAAATATATTATCGCATTTTGACAAAATGACTTCAGGAGCTCCTTTCATATAGACTCTTTTACCATCTCTGAATTTATTTAGAGTAGCCATGAACTTAGTTTCAGAAGAGAAAGGAATTTCATCAAGACGTTGATGGATGTTCTCTATGTAACTTATGTTATGGAAAGCAGATACATACTCCTTAAGACAGATATCTGTCGGGTCGCCGAATTTCCTATCTTTTGAATAAGTGCTGTTGTTACACAAGACAAGGATATCAGAAAAGTCAACAGAACCTTTGATATAACCCTCTCGCGCATTCTTTCCATCAAGAGATATCAGACCTTTATGATAATCATAATCATAGAACCTATTATTGATATGAAAACCGTGAACATGAAGATTGTTCTCTGTAAGAGTGCCTGTCTTGTCAGAACATATGACTGTAAGAGAGCCCACAGTCTCAATAGCATCCATATTCTTCACAAGAACATTTCTTTTCGCGATACGCTTGGCTGCAAGCGAAAGAGTCAATGTAACTGTTGGCAAAAGACCTTCAGGAACATTAGCAACAATAATACCTATAGCGAAAACAAGATTTGTCCAGAACGGATTCTTGGTCACAAATATGCCTAACAAGAAAAAAGCAACACCTAGAAAAATAGCAATATAAGATATCACTTTTATGAAATCAGAAATTTGAATCTGAAGATGGGATGTCTGCTTTTCAACCTCTTCAGTCGCTTTTGCAATACGACCTATCTGAGTATCATCACCAGTAGAACCAACAATAGCCTTACCAGAACCAGATTGAACTGTTGTTCCAGAAAAGACCATATTCCTTGAAAGCAATGCATTCTCAGACGTGCATTTTAAAGACCTAAGCTGAGGCTCAGACTCACCAGTAAGAGCTGAATGATCAACCTTCAAACTAGCCTGTTCAATAAGCCTACAATCTGCAGTGACTTTATCACCTTCTGAAAGAAACAATATATCTCCAGGAACAAGATGGCGCGAATCAATCTGAATTTTTTCATTATCCCTAAGAACTACAACAGTTGAAGTCATCAATTTCCGAAAAGACTTCATGGCCTGCTCTGCTTTATATTCCTGAATAAATGTAAAAACAGCATTAAGAAGAGTAACAACAAGAAGCGCCCAAGCAATATATATAGAGCCCTCACCAGGAACAAGCCACTCAGAAATGAAAGACAGTGTAGCACCAAGCAAAAGCAAATAAGAAAAGAAATTGTTGAATTGAAGAATAAACTTAAGCCAAACAGGCTTTTCTTTTCTCTCAGATAACCTGTTTAATCCATGCTTTGTAAGACGATCATGAAATTCTCCATGCGAAAGACCTTTTTCAGTTGTTTCAAGAGCTGAAAAGACCTTTGATAAAGATAGCTTATGCAAGTCCATGAGGGTTTTGGTTTAAATATGCAGTATAAATCTTTTGCACCACTTTTGAGGGGTTGTCAGTACAAATCAAGGTTGCCTTCCTGGGCAGGGATTACTGCATCAGGGTTCATTAACTTGCTGGAATACAATCCCTACAAACAATTCCATGCCTTTCAAACGCATCGGTTATGATCTGTCTGTTGATTCTGTGCGTTGCTGAATGAAGACCATATTTCTGATTACTGGCTTCTATTAAAGAGACCATACCTTCAACAGCACCACTATGACCAATAGGTTGAATATCCCAAGACTCAAAAATCAATTCATCAGTAGTACTTCTTCCTAACTGTCTTCTAACGTCCCATAAAGCTGCTGCAAATGCAAATGGATTATCATTTCCAGAGTAAGAATTATCAATATTTTTGGGATCTCTAGGATTTAAATAGAGGCTATACCTAGAATCATCAACAATCGAACTAGGCAAGTAAATTGCATACCCTTCATCCAACACTGTTGAGGGAGTACTCACAAACTGATGATAAACATTATGAGTGTATTCATGCATAATTCCTTTTACATCTCTCATATAATTTACTGGTCCGGGGTGTTGTCGGGGTATAAATATATTTCCAGAAACATCCGTAACACCAATCCAGTCTAGATCTTCATCTCTAAAAGGTTCATAAAGTTTTATAGTAATTTTAATAGGATATTCATAATTAAAATTATCGCGGAAATACTGCGATATTGTATCTCCTGCATAATACGACATTGTTTCATCAAATTGGTGGCCTTGGTCTGTTGCATCAGTGCTACCAAAATAATTTGGTTCTCCATATTCAATAGGCTCATAAATATATATATTACTTGAAGAGTAAACTCTTGATCCAGCAATGCAACCATCAGGCTCAGAGCCACAATAATTAACTACATCAATATATTTTCCTCTTAAATAACCAGAATCATCCAAATTTTTAAGAACAACAAATTCTGGAGTGGGTGTTAATATAGGATCTATTTTGTAGACTTTGGCAGAATATCTGGCGTAAGCGGTATAAATTGTGGCGGGTTTATTAGCAGCTTTTGCTGGCATTCCAGGGTTTGACTCAGACTCTGTCGCAGGGGCTATCTCACCAGAAGCTACCTTGTCTTTTGTAGTAGATTGTTTCGCAGAAGTGGGTGCTGTTTTACTCACAGGTTTCTTTAACTTGTATGGTGCTTGCCCTGCCTGTTCCTCTCCGAGTTTGGAGCAGCCAGACAGCATGATCAGTAGAGATATTGAGATGATTAGAGTGAGTATGATTTTTTTGTTCATGATGCGGCCTCTTTTGGTTTGATACAGGATGGCAGGCACTATATATATAATG
>JABMQF010000082.1 GCA_013203345.1 Candidatus Woesearchaeota archaeon | reverse complement strand
TCCCCGACTTAGCATCTCTTCCCTGCCTGCGCAATAACTGCTGCCACGCTCGCACATATGTGATTTTGAAGTGTTGGCCCAACTGCGATTGTTCTTGCTGTTGTTTTTTTATGCTCGCTAGGTGGCAGCAGTAGCACAGACAGGGTATTTGTAGTTGGTTGTGCGGGTACAAGCAGGTTGCTGTTATGATTATTGCTATTGTTCTTGGCAATGGTGTTGCTTTCATCAGTTACATTTATATATTCTCAAGTCTGATTGTTCAATTATATTATTAAAGAGGGGTGAGTGGTATTTTGTTCCTGAAGAATGGGAAAGCGCAGGTTTCTATGGAGTACCTTGTCATAGTCGGTCTAGTAGCTGTGCTTGTGATTCCCATGATTCTTATTTTCTACACATATGCTGACAAGACAGAGGATGAGATAATAACTAACCAGCTTCAGAAGATAGGGCTGAGAGTTGGGGACTCAGCTGAGGCTATGTATTATCTCGGTGAGCCTTCGAGAACAAGGATAAAGGCTTATTTTCCTAAGAACATAAGAAATGTTAGTGTAGGTAATAATGAGATAGTTTTCATAGTGAACACTAAGTCAGGTCTGGATCACATAGTGATATACACGCCAGTCCCTATTCAGGGCGATCTTGATATCCATGCGGGTTATCATAACATACATGTCCGTTCAAGGGGGAATTATGTTGAGATATCTGACTAAGGCACAGGTAGCGTTTGAGTTCGTGATTCTTATCGCTATAATGTTTGCTACAATGATAATTTTCACTGCTTTTGTCAGGGATAATTTCACCGATATCCAAAGCGATAGTAATTATTTTAGGATTAAGGATGTTGCTCTTGCTGTTCAGTCTGAGCTTTATCTTGCGGTAACGCTTGAAGATGGGTACTTGAGGGAATTCTCTGTTCCACTTACGCTTGATGGTCTTGAATATAATATTACCAAGCAGGGCAATAACCTTATTTTTTTAGGTGGTGATGCGGATTACAGCGTCACAATACCTGTATTTCAGGGTGATGTTGAGAAAGGTAATAATGTTATCAGTAAAGTTGGAGGGGTAGTGCGGGTCAATGTATAGGTGCGGTCAGGTTTGGTATACTGATTTTATCATAGGTGTTATGATATTCAGTTTTATGATTGGCGCTTATTTCTATTATGTAGGTCATGGAAATTATTATGAGGATGATCCTGTGCCTATGCTGGTATCTGAGGCTAAGAGGGTTACAAGTTATCTTTTGACTGAGGGTTACCCTGCGAATTGGACCTTGTTGAATGTCAGCACAGTCGGTTTGACAAATGGAAGGCACAGGATGGACAAT
The DNA here is from genome assembly GCA_013203345.1 of Candidatus Woesearchaeota archaeon. GTDB lineage: Archaea > Nanobdellota > Nanobdellia > Woesearchaeales > UBA11576 > JABMQF01. The sequence continues at coordinate 9,325 of JABMQF010000082.1, read as the reverse complement.
CAAAAGCTTGGTTGGTTCAATTCATGGGATTATGAAGAGAGAAGAGGGTATTTTCACACTACTAAGGACTACTATTTTTACCTTGAGCACAAAAATGGGACTGTTTTCAATAAGTTGTGCAAAGATCCTCTTGATGGTTGCGTGGATTGGAATAGTAGTTATTATCTTGTGCAGAACACTCGACTGCTTATTTATGATGGATCTATTGTGAGGATGGTATATTATGTCTATCAGCAGAATTAATAAACGAAAGGACGGTTTATTTTTCACGATTGACGCGTTGATAGCTGCGCTTGTGATGATGTCAGGACTTTTGTTGATAACATCTTCATATATCTCTGAGCAACCGCGAACATCAATAAATCATATGTCTCATGATCTGTTGAGTGTACTTAGTGAACTCCACGTGTATGAATTGAACAATACTTATGTTGATGAACTTATAGCGAATGGAACTATCACAAATACCAACAACACAGTTATAGTTCAGATAGGCGAGTTATGGGCAGAGGGGGATATGAGTGTTGCAAATGAGCTCACGCGTAACATAACAGAAGGTTTACTACCCTTTTCTTTCGGATACTCTTTGATAATAAATAATGAGACAATATACGCAAGATCAAATTCTGTGACTAATTCTCTGGTATCTTCTAAGAAGATCATGTCAGGTATACAGAAGTCAAAACCTGTTTTTGGTTTTGTATCTAAGGCTCGCGCGACTTCAATTCAGAAAGAATCAAACATGGTTATTTCTTTCTCTCCTGAGGGTGCTGGTTGGGATGGTTCCAATTCTGACAAAGGATTTGTATACATAACTAAGTATTTCAACTTGAGTGATGATGTTGATATTAACAACGCTTCATTATATATTTCTCTTCACATGGAGGATGATGGTGATGATTGGAATGTCATCAACATAAACAGCGGATCTTGCCTGATAACTCGAGACAGTCTCAGCATGACTGAAGAGGGTTATTTTGGTATAAGGGATGTGTCTGGTTGTATAGTCCCTGGTATGAATTCTGTTATGGTGCAGGAGTGGAATGATGGTTATAACGCGCATATACATCCTGGAATGTACATTTCAATAAGCTATAATTTGACTGAGGATGTGTCTTTCATTTCTTCTGAGAATAGCGAGCGTATTTATTTTGATAACATCCTCAGTGTGGAGGGTGATGGGGATGGTTCTGGTGCGTGGCAGATGCTTCCATTCCATGTTCCTCCTGGTGCAACAAATGTTTCTGCTTATCTTTACTTGAATCTGCAGGACATTACTGATCTCAGAGATAGATATTACTGGTGGGGTTGGAAATACAGGGATGCGTGGGACACAAGGGTCTATGTGAACTCGGACGTCACTTTCTACCAGGACAATCCTGCGGCTTCCAATGACATTGATGACTGCACATGGGACTCTGCCTCTTGCAATGGTGAGTATGATTGGACTGGAGGGTTTGACATATCTGCAGAAGTGATTGATGGAACAAATGTCGTTTCTGTTTATGTTAATAATTATGGAGATACTGTTGGTGGTAATGGGGATACAGTAATATATTCTGATCCCATAAATGATCCTGATAATTCATCATATGTTGAGATAAATTATACAGTCACTCCTGTTGTGCCGTATGGTGTGGTCGAGATAAGAAGTATTGCTGAGTTTGGAGGTTCGCCTAATCCAACAAAAGAGACTAGTTTTTCTTTTCCTGATGAGGCTGTCGCGATAAGCAGTGTATTTGCTCATGTCGCTGAGCAGTATTCTTACGTAACTCGGGTGTATGGAGACACAGGGACTCCTCCGGGAAATCTTGTGTTTGAATCGCCTTCACCAAGGGCAGTTCCTACGGATGTCTATGTAAGTAGAGAATTGCTTGATGTGTCTGAGATGGCTACGAATTACATCAGGATAACTGAGACAGGAGGAAATGATGTTCTTCCGGAATCTTCTGTTGATTACGGTTTTTATGTCCCTTCTTTTGTGAGTTTCGGAGATGTGTTTGCTGATGTTGATGAGGCTAATGAAGATGCAGTGCAAAGATTACAGGCAGTGATGGGTAATTTTGTCAATGTTTCTAATTTGATTCTAGATAACACTTCAATGTCTGATGTGCCTTCTATGTGGGGACCTGCGGTTATAGAGGTGAGAGTTTGGAATTGAAGATGTTCAGTTCTAAGAAAGGTATATTCATGACGTTGATATCTGTTGCATTGCTAGGTATTATTATTTTCACTTACACAACCACTTATTCCTATTCACTACAGGAGAGGTCTGCGATAGTGGAGGCAAGAGTATCTTCTATGAATGGATTCTTAAGAGAGGTTGAGTCAGATATGGGCAATGCAGTATACATTGCAGGTTTCAGGTCATTTATAGGTATGGAAGATTATGTGGTCAGCACAGGTAGTTTTTTTGACAGCACAGACGATGCTTTTGTCAATCTTTTCCTTAACGGCACACTCTTTGGACAGCCTGTTTCAGTCATGCAGAACAATACTTTTCCTGATTGGGTCATTAAGATAAATTCAAATGCTATAGAGGCAGGATACAATATTTCAATTAATGTTTCCAATGTGACATTGAGTCATATAGATCCTTGGAACGTAAGGATATTTGTTGAGTACTTGATGAATCTTTCAGATATTAAAAATACTGCAGAATGGTCTGTGAATGGTTCGGTTTATGCAGATATATCTGTGATTGGTTTTGAGGATCCTTGGTATGCTGTGTATACTAGCAACAACATTTTCAAGCGCATCAACAGGACTGTTTATGATGGTGATTTCACAAGCATAGGTTCTAACACGACAAACATCAGAAATCATGTTTCAAATACTTTGTACACTAACTTTACAGGAGCTTCAAGCTTCCTTATGAAGTTTGAGAATTCTTTCAACGCGAGTCCTTATGGTATTGAGAGTTTTGTGGATAAGTCAGAGGTCTCAATTTATCATGCGTGTCCGACAGAGACCAGTTCTGTGGACAGCATATACTGGAATTGCGATAATTCAATAACTGTTTTCAAGGCAGCGAACTGGACTGGATTCCGTATAGATAATGAGACTGCTCCGGATTCGTCAATAGGAAGGGTTGAGAGATACATGATGGAGGATTACTTAATATGATAAGTAAGATGCTGCATTGTCGCAAAGGTCAGGCGATGACAGAGTATATTCATACTTATGGGTGGATAATATTGATGGCAATAGCGCTTGGTGGTGCTATGATATACTTTAATGTTGGCGGCACAAAAGATCTTATACCTGTTGAGTGTTATTTTATGGCAGGCATTGGTTGTTTGGATGTTGGTGTGCAGGATGATCTTTTAACTATTGTGGTTGTGAACGAGTTTAGTTTTGCATTAGGTAATGTGTCTGTTAGTGTGGCAGGTACTTGTAACAGCATTGCCAACACGACTGATGGTAATTATTATGGGAACTTGAATGTGTTGGTAGAGAACAAGCAGGCAAATTATGTTTTTGAGTGTCAGAATCTGGCTGGTTTGAAACTTTTTGAGGTTGTCACTTTAGAATTTGTGAATGTAGAGAGTGGTCAGTCTCACACTAAAGTCGGGCGTCTTGAGTACGCGCCTGAAGTATGAATTAGTTTGCAACTCGATTTTTTTGTTTTTTTATGTTTTTTTGTATTGTATTTTTTTGAGGATTTTTTAGAATTATTTGTTTTTTGGAAGGGATAGTTTTCACAAACCTTTTTAAATGCAGACCTCTTGGACATTATATAATACATTCGGTGGTTTAATGGCTGTAAAAAAGAGCGTGATTGAGACAGGAGTAGATAAATTAGTGCGTCTTGTTAATAGTAATGATAAGATTTCTATCAAGGCTGCTTCTAAGCAGCTGGGTGTTTCAATCGGGAGTATTGAGGAATGGGCTGATTTTCTTGAGGAAGAAGGTTTGCTTGATATTAAAAGTAAGTTCTCGACAGTATACTTGATTCCGCGACAGATGGACAAGAAGGTGCTTGTTGAGCGTGTTAATGCTGTGAAAGAAGAGAAGGAATCATTGATGCGCAGGGTGGAGAGTTCTATAAATTCTCTTGAAAGGGATCATGAGGAGATGCGCAAGGTAGATTATGGTTTCAAGGCTATAAAGACTGTATTCGAGGAAAGTTTCAAGAAATTGTCTGTAAAGCTTGATCGTCTTGAGAATTATCGCAAGAGCTATCATGTCATTCATCAGAAGAGAAAAGTGATTGAGGATGAGTATGAGCACAAGATAAAGTTTATGGAACAGCAGCTCGAAAAGGATAGAAAGGCATATGGTAGATTCTTGAAGGATGTTGAGTCAGAGATGGAGACTATCAAGAATGAGCGCAAGAATGTAGATTCTCTTAAGAAGGCAGAGAAGCAAATTGAATCAAAGGTGGATGAGATTAACAAGATTCTTGATCAGGTCAAATCAGAGATACAGAAAGGTAATATTCAACTGGATGATGATGAGAAGAGGATTGCCAAATCAGAGTTGGCTGCTCAGCAGGTGAGGAAGCATGTTGAGGAAGGTTCAAAAAATTTGGATTCTGTATCTAAAGATATGCAGGCGACAAAGAAGGACCTTGAGAAGATGGAAAAGGAATTCATCAATGATGTTGGCAGTTTAGACAAGGGTGAATTGAAGAAGATATCTGCATATAGGGATGGAAAGCAGATGATTGGCAAGTTCAAGAAGTTTTTTGCGATGACAAAGAAAGCAGAGGATATGATGCATTCTGCTGAGAAGGAGGAAGGTCAGATAATGGATGCATATGAGGGTCTTTCGCGCAAGGTAAAGGCTTTCAGCGTCGTTGCTTCCCTTCCTGAGATAAAGAAGCAGATGACAAGTCTTAAGACAGATCTTAAGAAGATCGAGGATAAAAGAAGTCATCTTTCAACAAGTATGAGAAATGTAAGTAAATTTGTGAAATCTATTGTGAAATAGGGGTGTGTTAAATATGTTAAAAAAGAAAGTGAAACAGAGCGAGAGAAAATCTTCGGGTAGTAGAAGGGCATCTTCTAAAAAACCGAAGCTAAGAAGTATTCGTTCATCACAGACGTCTTCGAAGAGATCGTCTAAGATATCTTCGCATTCTTCTAAGCATTCTAAGTCTTCAAAGAAATCTGTTAATGTCAAGACTGGTGGAAAAATTTATGATTCTACTGCAGGTTTTGGAAACACTGAGCGTATTATTGATCAGTATGATTTCATGTCTATGAACATCTCTGTCACAGTGACTGTAAAATGGACTCCTGAGGATTACACTCTTATCTATGATATGGATATAGCTTCAATCAGCAAGACCACTAAGATTATCCTTGAGAAGATACGTGAAGAGCTTATCAAGGCAGTAAATCTTGGCATGCTTGATTTCCGTGACATGAAGCAAACAGGCATCATCGAGGAGAGGTTCGCTACCACGATTCGCAAGCTTATAGAAAGGTATTTTCCTAACGCAGATGATAAAGAGAAAAATTTCATGACAACTTATTTGATTCAGAGGAGTCTCGGAATGGGTAATCTTGAAGTGATCAATGACGATTGCATGCTTGAAGAGATAGTCATCAATTCTGCGAAGGATCCTGTATGGGTATATCACAAGAAACATGGTTGGCTCAAGACAACGATATACATGAAGGATGAGGCGCAGACAAAGCATTATGCTTTTTCTATAGGAAGGAAGGTTGGCAGGCAGCTGAGCGTACTAGAGCCATTGCTAGACGCACATCTTTCAGAAGGTGACAGAGTCAATGCTACGCTTTTCCCTATATCGACTGCAGGTAATACTATGACGATAAGGCGTTTTTCCAGAGATCCGTGGACTGTGACTCATTTCATAGAGTCAAAGACTATGAGTACAAATGCTGCTGCGCTTATCTGGCTTGGAATCCAGTATGAGCTAAGTGCTATTATTGCAGGTGGTACTGCTTCAGGTAAGACTTCAACACTTAATGTTCTTGCGAATTTTTTCCCACCGAATCAGAGAGTTATATCTATTGAGGATACAAGAGAGCTTCAGCTTCCTAAGTTCTTGCATTGGGTTCCATTATCTACAAGGCTGGCCAATGTGGAAGGTAAAGGAGGAATAGGTATGGGGGATTTGCTTGTCAATTCATTGAGGATGAGGCCTGACCGTATACTTGTGGGAGAGGTAAGACGAAAGCGTGAGGCTGAGACTCTTTTTGAGGCGATTCATACCGGTCATTCGTGCTATGCGACTTTCCACGCTAATGATGCGCACGAGACTATAAACAGATTCACTAATTCGCCTATTGATGTTCCTAAGACATTGATGCCTGCGATTTCCATGATTATAATCCAGTTCAGAAACAGGAGAACAGGTATGAGGAGAACATTCCAGGTGGCGGAAATACTTCCTGACTCTTCGGCAAACGTGCTTCAGCAGTATGATCCGCGAAAGGATATATTGGTAGATAAGGGAAAGTCTAAGTCTCTTTTCGCGACATTGGAGATGTTCACAGGGACAACTCCTAAAGAGATAAAGTTGGACATTTCAGAAAAGGAGTTGGTTCTAAAGTATCTGGTTAAACAGCAGGTGAAGAAAATAAACGATGTCGGCAAGGTGGTCGCAGAGTATTATACTAACAAGAAAGCTCTTATGCAAATGGTCAAATCAAACAAGCCATTTCAACATAAAAAAGAGGGGCTATGAGGTTTGACTATGCCTTCTGATCTTTTATACAAACGAATTGCTAGTAGGATACCTGAGCTGAGTATCAAGCTACAGCAGGCAGGTATGCCTGACTCAGAAGTCATTTTTGTGAAGAAGACACTTTTTTCTGCTTTCTATTTGACAACAGGTATAGCAGTCACTCTTGCGCTTATCCTTTCCAAAGTGGATACTAATGTTGTGTTCATAGTGTTTCTTTTCCCTGTTCTTTTTATATTAATGTTTTTGTATTTCTTGAAGTTTCCTGATGTGAAGATATCAAGGATAAGAAAGGAGATAGATAGAGAGATAGTTTATGCAGGTAGGTTCCTTGTTATTGAACTCGAGTCGGGCATCCCTATATATGAGTCATTCAATCATGTCGCACGGAATTACCATGCTATCGGAAAGTATTTCAAGAACATCATAGATGATATCGATCTAGGCACTCCTGTAGAGGAAGCGTTGAACAAGGCTGTTGAGATGACTCCTTCACAGAATTTTAGAAGGGTGCTTTGGCAGATAATAAACTCTATGACCACTGGAGCAAATGTAGCGTCATCACTTAATACTGTTATAGAGCAGGTGGTTAGGGAGCAGAGAATTGAGCTTAATGAGTATGGTAAGAAGTTAAATCCTTTAGCGATGTTTTACATGATAATTGCGGTGATTCTGCCGTCAATTGGTATAACTATGTTTGTTATACTTGTTTCTTTCCTTTCAATCAAGCTTACTCTTTCGACTCTTTTGTTTATAGCTTGTTTGATGGGTTTTGTGCAGTTCCTATTTTACACTGTTGTTAAGAGTTTAAGGCCTGCGAGCCAATTCGAGGATTGATTTTTCATGGTTAAGAATGTTGATAAGTCTGCGAAAAAAGTGCATGATAAGTTCTCGATAAAAGGCAGACTGAATACATTCATGAAGTTAAGAGAGAATGTCAAGCGCGAAAGGGCGTCTGCTCTTCGGGAGAAGATTATGAAGTCCGGACTTGATGTGCGAACTTCAACAGCTACTAAAATCATGTTTATTATGTGCATAGTTGTCAATGCATTGATAACAATATATGCTGCGTTTAGGTTTTATGATCACTGGCGCTTCAATTTCATGGCGCTTGGTGCGCTGATTATTTTTTGTTGGATTTTTATTTTTGCTATTGTCATATTCACTATGTGGCTTCTTTTTTATCTTAGTCTGGATATTGCTATTTTTCATCGGCGTCAGAAGCTTGAGGCTGTTTTGCCTGACTTTCTTCAATTGGTCAGCAGCAATATTAGGGCAGGTATGACTCTTGACCAGGCATTGTGGTTTGCGGTTAGGCCGCGTTTCGGTGTGTTGGCAAAGGAGATAGAAGAGGTTGCAAAGCGTACGTTTGCAGGTGAGGGATTAGAAAATGCTTTGCTGCGTTTTGTAGGTAAGTATGATTCAAAGACGCTTGAGAGATCCATAAACTTGCTTGTTGAGGGTGTGCGTGCTGGCGGAGAACTAGGTGATTTGCTTAACAAGATTTCAACAAATATACAGGAAACAGAACTTATTAGAAAGGAGATGTCTGCTAATGTCACATCTTATGTTATTTTCATAACTTTTGCTACTGTTGTCGCAGCACCTTTCCTTTTCGGTATGGCGTATCAGCTCATACTTGTTATTCAGGATGTATTCTCTAAGGTTGATTTTTCTCCTGGCGCATCAAGTGGGGTATCTATAATGATAACTCCTGGTGTGATTTCTATAGATGATTTCAGGACGTTTGCAATAGCATCATTAATCATAACATCAGTATTTTCATCAATTATTATTTCTGTTATAAAGAAGGGTCATGCAAAAGCGAGTCTGAAGTATATACCTATGTTTGCTATAAGTTCAATAGTGCTTTTCCTGCTTGTCATACGTCTTTTCACTGCGGTCACAGGGGGTTTCTTCTAGATGTCAAAAAAAGCCCAGAGTGCAATGGAGTTTTTGATGACATATGGTTGGGCTATACTTGTGGTATTGGCAGCTGTGGCTGCACTGGCTTATTTTGGTGTGCTTAGTCCTACGAAGTTCTTACCGGAATCCTGTGTCATAGGTTCAACATCTGGTTTTTCCTGTCTTGATTTCAAGGTTACATCTGATGCTGCTTTCTTGTTGATTATGAACAGTGGTGGTAGAAACTTTGTGGTGCATAACATAACTATTGATTCATGCACATCTTCTTTTGATAGGAGTATGCCTAATGGGGATAAACAAGTATTCAATATTACCGGTTGTGATTTTGGAAATAAAGGTGATTCTGTTAAAAAGGACTTAATTATTGATTATTCTGATCAGATGTCTGGTTTCCAGAAGTCTGTAACAGGCACAATAACTGCAAAGATAATGTGATTACTTCTTTGTTTCTAAAACTAATAACAGACATTCCGTTCAGGAATTTAACAAGAACTCAGCAAGTCATCAAACCACAAACCAGGAAGTCAGCAAGCCACCAAGAACCCTGCGCTGCAAAAAATAACTTTCTCAAAACTCAATTTCCCGAAGGGTATTTTGATTATTAATTCTTTTAATGAATTTTTTGTGGTTTTAGTGTTATGTTTCTTAGTAATTGTATTAGTGTTGATGTTGGTTTTCACATTAGTTTTCTTAATTTCCCTGACATCAACACTGCAAATATTCTGACTTAGCAGTTTT
>JABMQF010000081.1 GCA_013203345.1 Candidatus Woesearchaeota archaeon | reverse complement strand
TTCCAACCGGAAAAGATATATTCTCGTTGTGTTCAATCTGCTTTGTTCTTAGTTTGGTTTGCTTCATGGTAGAACATTCTGAACTAAGAACACTTTTCTATTTAACTGTCAAACTTGGGCATAAAAGATAAATATAATCGCAGGTTACAGTGCGGTTCAATAACACCTATCTTCTACGCGATTGATGACAAGTATCCTCTTGTCAATAACAGAACAAGGCATACCTACAAAGATATAACAAAAATATTGGGTGAACCGGATGAGATGCCACAGAAACTTAAATATTACATCGACAATATTGCACGGGTTAAGCTCCTGATAAAAGAGACAGGATATGACAAAATAAAAAACCAAGATTACTTTGATTTATTCTGCTATTGGTACGACATAAACTACTATCTAAAGAAAAAGAAGCAAGGAAAAATTGGAAGGAAAAATCGAGTAAAATTGGTCGAAACAGTTGTTGTTTCTAATGTGGACGTTCCGAGTTTTCTATCCTCTGTTGATTTGACAGGTGCACAATATGAACCGCACAGTCTTAAGAACCCTGAGAGAATTAAGATAAGAGATATCATTGCCAAGATTGAGAAGTCATTGGTATTGCCTAACTTCCAAAGATACTTTGATTGGTCGAGGGAAGATGTCAGATGTCTATTAGAATCAATATTCAACGATTATTACATAGGTTCTTTCCTATTTTGGGATGTGAAAGACGAACCAGAATTGGAAACCATAAACATCAAAGGAGCAGAATCATTTATGATAACCCGGCCAGAATCAATAATTCTCGACGGACAACAGAGAATGACTTCTCTATACTACGCAATAAAAGCTCCCGAGTATTCGCTTAAAGGATCGTCCCAACCCACTTACTACTATATCAACTTTAAGGCATTTTTTGAAAAAGAGAAAAAACAGAACTTGGTTGTTGCTCAAAATGTTAAATATGATAGAGAAGATACCTATAAGAAATTCCTGTTTCCATTATACGAACTTTCAGATTATGGTGAATGGATAAATGGCTTTGAGGATTATCTGCTTGATTCTGAAACCGTTGACCGTAAGAGGGTTATTGAAGTAAGACGGATTGTTGAGAAGAGAATACGCCACATATGGGATGGCTTTGAAATTCCCTATATCTCTTTACCTGATACTATGAATCTCAGACAAGTGGCAGATATTTTTGAGAATCTTAACAGCAAAGGTAAACCCCTCGGAGTGTTTGATTTACTAATTGCGAGGTTGCTTAAGTACAAACTTAAATTGAGAGATTTATGGGATGACACCCGCAAAAAATACCCTAATATCGCTCGATATTTTAAGAAGTCGCAGAAAATACCTATATACATCTTCCAAGCAATATCGTTGACTTATCATAAATCAAGTTCGTGTAAAAGGGAAGATATACTCAATATTTATGAGAACATATATGAGGGTAAAGATAGGTCATTTGAAGAAGATTTCAAGGAATTTTCAGAATACTTAAATAAAGCAATTACCAGACTTGAAAATCTAAGGTATGGCTACGGCGTGAAAGGCGAGAAAGAGATGCCCTTCGTACCCATGCTACCTATCCTTGCAGCTCTAATCCGTAAAGTTGAGAGTGTAGAGAATAAACAGGATTGTTATAAAAAGATAGACAAGTGGTACTGGGCAGCAGTATTCTCCAATACATACTCTTCATCCGTTGACAGTCAACTTACTTCAGACTATAAAGACATTATTAGGTGGTTTGAAGATGATAATAAAATACCTGAAACTGTGCGGACTCTTAGACGAAAGATTGATGTTAATGTAGATTTGAGAGGGGTTCAGCAGGTTTCAAATGCAATGTATAAAGGAGTTTTATGTCTTATAGCTTTAGAGGGTGCAAAAGATTTTGACACCAACCAACAACTGGAAAATGCAGACCATAACCAAAAGGATCACTTATTCCCAAAATCAAAGTTATACGGGTTTGGACACCTAAGAGATATCAACTCGGTGATTAATATGACTTGGATGTCCAAGGCAACAAATACCCGAATCAAGAAATGGAAGAAACCTTCTTCGTATATTCCTGAATTTATCAAAGAAAAATACAAAGGTGACGAGAAAGCTTTCCTTGATATGCTTGAGACGCACCTCATCGACAAAAATGCCTATGCATCAATGCTTAAGGATGCAGATGGTTATGAAGAATTTTTCACCTTCAGAAATAAGAACATAATGAATAAGATAAAGAAAAAAATTGGGTGGACTGAGGCAGATGTAGTACTTGAAAAGGATAATACTCCAATAACTGATTTACTAAAACGTGAAGAGGATGAAACATTAGAATTTAAAGCATCTTTCAAGAAAAACATCGTAACGGGTGAGCCGGATAAAAATTTAAAATTTGCTTCACTCAAGACAATAGCAGGTTTTCTCAACAACAGAGGCGGTCGCTTGATTATTGGCTATGGTGAGAAGAATAGAGAAGTCTCAGGTATGGCACAGGATTATGAATTATGCAAACATAAGGATAAAGACAGCTTTATACTAGAGTTTTGGTCGTATGTGGATTCAAACATACCTGAAGATATTGCCAAACACAATATTCATTTGGATTTTGCAGAAATCAACGGTAAAGAAGTGTGTGTCATTGAAGTACACCCAAGTACTAAAGCGGTTTACTTAAAGAAGAATGAAAAGAAAATTCTATATGTGAGAAAACGTAATAAGACTGAACCTCTTGAGGATCCTGAGAAGATAGCTGCTTATGTTAATAAGCACTTTTGATTTAAGAATTACTTCTTAGTTAATTTCTTCACACTTTTAAGTACACTCTTATGCTGCGTCACTAATCTCCGCTTCACTGCGTCATCAACATCCATTCCCTTCAGTAAATTCATAACTTTTTCCATGTTATCCGCATCTTTGAATGTTGGCGTTTTCTCATCAGGCAACTCGCCAGACTCTTTCATTTTAAGACATCTTTTGCAATCTACTTTCGCTTTATCATCATGAATAAAATCAGGAACTCTTATACCGCAGAGGGTGCTAAAAGGATGTGCCTTGTTGAACTCTTTATTAAAGGAATCAAATATCATAAAGATGTGCGTTTTGTTTTTATGTTCAGACATAGGAATGAATCCAACAGCAGTCTTTTTTCTCTTTAGAAGTTTCTTTAAATCATCAGAGGATTCGAATGCCATCGTCAAACCTTAATTGAATATTTTGATTTTAACCCCTTGCTTATTGCAAGTTTGCTATGCTTATTTGGCTTTACTTCTTTTGAGGGGATTTTGAGAATGTACTTAATATTCCAATCATTATCGAGCTCAACGCAAATCAAAAAATCTGCATTTTGAATCTTTGCTGCACTCACTGGAAAGTTTTTAGGAGAATTCCACGCAGTTTCTTTTCTCGTCTTTATCTCATACTTTTCCCCCTTGTTGTCTAAAGCATCAAATCCTTTATTGATAGGACTGTCTACCAGTTGTAGATTTAATTTCTGTGCGACTAACCACTCGCCGTAATCAGCCACAACTTTACTTGTTTTAATCACTCCTTCTGTTCTGAGTGTGCTGATTATCTCAGTGTATTTTCTTAGTAATGCCTTAATCTGACTTGGGTTCATTTTTTCTTTACTTGAGTATTGGTCCTTGTAGTCTTTTTAAATATTGCTTCTAAATAGTTACGGACATAAGTAATTAATAAAATTGAGCGTGAAATCATGTCTTTGCCAAAAATTCTCCAGACGTGCCTTTAATTTTTCAATTGTTGGAAAATAATTTGAGTTTGTTACGTCATGTCTTGTTA
>JABMQF010000080.1 GCA_013203345.1 Candidatus Woesearchaeota archaeon | reverse complement strand
TTTTTTGTTTTCGACTTTTTTAGTTCTTGTTTGCTCTTTGTTTTCATGAGTTCCTCCTTTTTTTGTGGTTCTGCCCTCTTCACAAAAAGCCCCACACCACTAAAGTTTGATTGAGCAATTTTGGACCATAGAGTTGTAAGCAAGATAGACGGTCACTCCTGCCATTTTTTAGGTTTGGGACAAACAGGTTAAAAAAAGTTCAAAATTTTGGAAGGATAAATCTCGCAGTATCGTAACGCATTTCGCTTGCGAAATACGTTACTGTTAGGCGGGGTTTTATGTTCACAAATTTTGTGCAGCTGCTTCTTTAGAGAATTCTTCAAGTTTTTTAAAAAAAAAGGGTGGGATTGACTTACTCGGGGCGGGGAGAGGGCAGGTTCCAAAAACAGGAGGGGCTTGCCAATGAAAATAATAAACAAGAACCTCATAAATTAAGTTAAACAAGAAAGGGGCCGGGGCATCAGTAGCTAAAAAATAGACCAGTGCAGCCTTTGCAGGTAATGCCTGAAAGAATGGAGAGATTTTTAAGAGAGGTTTTTTCTCTCTTAAATAACAACTTTCTCTATAGACTTTTTCTTTAGCTATATTGTGTCTGCAGGACGTCTATTTGCTCAAAGTTCTTTTTGTGCTGTTTCATCAGGCTTCGCCTGAAAAAGATTTTTTGAGAAGGGTTCCCTTTGAAAAAGGCTTCCTTTGGGAGTGTCTTCTGCTGTGATCCGTTGGGGAGGTTGGTTGGTGGAGTCCCCCTCCGGGGGACGGACGGGTATGTTTGCCTTTCTTCTTTAGAAACAAGCAGAGATTTGTTAGTGAGCTATCTTTTATTGCTGTTAGTAATAATAGCAATAGAAGTGATTAGTCCCGAAGGCCCAGGAATAGTCCGAAGGGACTAATCAAGCGAACCTTGCTGATGTTTTACATTAAAAAAATTTAACTTGTTAAAACATGAGTAATAAATCTCTGTGCAGTCAAGCCTGGGTTATAAAAGGCAAACATGGGTGGTAGGGGGAATATAAAGTCGGGTCCCGATATGATCTGCTTCTAGCTGAGAGTTCTTCCAGCTTTTAATTATTTTTTAGTTTGCGCCCTTTTACCCTGAAAACTTTTAAGGTAGAAGTGGTAGTCTTTGACTTTGAAAAAGGCAAAGTCTATCAAGCAAACCTTGCTGAAGCTTTATTAAAGCTGTTTTTTAATAAAACTTGAGTAAAAAACAATTAATGCATCCCTGAACTCTCGGCGATTGAAGGGGTTGGGTGGGTAATTCCTTATATTCTTTCTTATGTTGTTGCTTCTTCACACTACTGCAAAAAAAAGAACTACAGGATAAGTCAGTTAAGTCCTTTTAGACGTGTTCAAACGAAGTTTGCTTATGAGAACATCACAACACATGTAGAACGTGCAGGTATTACCTGTTTAAACGGGCAATATGCCTCTTTAAGCTGATTCAAATGAGTACACGGACATAAAAACGTTGCACACATTTAAAACAGGTTCAGACAGGCAATATGTTCAAACGAAGTTTGTCCGGACAGACTTGTTCGACAGGTTGAAGACAGTACAAAGCGTTAAGACAGGTTCGAACTACCACGAAACTCTGCACCTAATACCAATTACGCACGGAACTTATGCGTGCGAAACATGGTAAGACAGGTTACACCTGTTAAGACAAGGCAAAGCCTGTAATGCTTGTTCGATGTGTTCGGCTTGTTCAAACGTGGGAAAACAACATAAGGTTGCTTAATGCTCCATAATACGTTGCATATTATAAGAGTATGCTTTTACCCCGAACGTTGCCCTAACGCCCTCACCACAAATGCGCACGGAACTTATGCGTGCGCAAAACGTGGCCTTTTGAATACAAATAACAAGATTCTAGTTACTAAATTAGATTAAAAGCAATACAAACCTACAAGCAAAAACTCCTTAACATTAAACTTAATATTTTAAACCAAATATAGTTAAAAGATAGATAAAATTAAGCCGAGTAATAAGTAGGATAATATAAAATTTTATAAAGCATTTTAGGTAATATTAATAAATAAAATGTGGTAAGGTGATAGTAGGGTTAGTGTTGGCAGGTAGAGGCTGCGGAAACTCTATTAGTGTAGATTTGTAAGTCTCTATCTTATAAAGAGTTATGGGGACATATATTCACACTTAAAAAAGAGCTTGACTTTCTAGTCCCACTAGGATACAAACTAGGATATAAAACAAATTATCACTATGATTAAAAAAAGAGAAAATACTAAGAGAGAATTGGGGGAAAAGAGAATTCGAAAACTTCTCTTGTATACTTTTGAACAAAGATATATTACTGCCCAAAATGCTAAGGCTTTATTACAAGTAAAGCATGATGATATATATGTTATCTTGCGAAAACTTGTAAATAAAAATCTTCTAACCAAAGTTTTAACCAGGTACTTTAATTATTATAAAATTACCAGGGAAGGAATTAGGTTTTTATATCAAAATCTTCCATTTCCCTTTTCAGAAGATATTGTATTTTCAGTTAAGGATTTTCCTGTTGCAGCTTCAACCATTGATCACTATATAGACCTTACAAATATTAGACTTAATATCGAAAAAAACTTTAAGAGTTGTGTTTGGCTATCAGAGAGAATATTAAGAATGTTTTGGGACGGGCTAGATTTGGATTTTCGGCCAGATGCAGTATTAATGAAAAGCTTTGATTCTGAAACATGGAACCACTTTATGCCCATTGCGATTGAATTTGAAAATACAATAAAAGAATCTGCAAGAATACAAAAAACAATAGACAGATATATTTCTACAACGGCCGGAGCATCAAACTGTCACTTTTCAAGTGTTTTTATATTTACAGCAGAGCCACAAATTAAAAAAAGGTGGGACAGGGTTGTAAAATCGACATTAGACGAAGAAAACATGAAGACTATTTTCTATGTTTTTTCCCTTAATGAAACACCTACGGAAGATTTCCCTCACGAATATATTGAGGACATTGATAAGGCAGGTAGAATATATCGCCTGTTTGACGATTATATATTGTTTAGATATATTAAGATACTGGGGCGGATTTAATAAGTAATGTTTAATTCGCTAACTAAAGTTCGATAAAACAGGTAGTTTTTCGAACCGTTAAGTCACATTTTTACACGATTCTTGGTAATACCCTTATCAACGCCAATCAGCCTTACTTTGCCAATCCCTTTAACTACGATAGTATCTCCGTCAACTACTCGGGTACAGGTGTAATAAGGTGTAGTTGTTTCAGCTTGAAGTGTGGCGTAGAAACAGAGGAGTAAGGGAATTAGTAATAATAAAAAATATTTCTTTATAGAACTTTGGGTAAAATACGCTTTGAGTAAATCGTTATTTACTCTCTTGATAAATTTTTCCAGTTTAAACGATCTGTGTTTTGCCATAAAACGCCTTATTTTCCTGTTATCCTAGCATTAGCAATTTCTATATATTTTTTTTCTTTCTCAATGCCAATCCAATTTCGTTTTAACTGCTGTGCAATAAAAGCCGTAGTGCCACTGCCCATAAAAGGGTCAAGCACCAAATCACCTTTGTTGGACGAAGCAATAATGATTCTTTTAAGCATTTCCTCGGGTTTTTGCGTAGGATGAATAGCTCTACCATTTTCACCCCGTATACGTTCTTTTCCTTGAACTAATGGCATAGCCCAAACATCTCTCATCTGCTTTTTGCTTCCATCTTTTTGCTTGTCAGGATTAATATCTTTAATATCTTCGTAATTAAAAACCCATTTCTTGCCCTTAACCGCCCAAACAACAAACTCTGATGAATGTGTAAAAACTCGTTTTGTCATATTCGGCATAGCATTTGTTTTTTGCCATGTAATAACATTGTTGATTTTGAAACCCAACTGTCTCAAAACAAGCATAATTTCAGCGATATTATGATACGTACAAGATATGTAAATTGAGCCGTTATCGACTAAAGCACGATGGCAACCCGATATCCACTGTTTAGTAAACATCAAATAATCCTTATCTGACATCTTGTCCCATGCCTCATTAACCATATACCAATCACCACCTGTTTTATTGCCTTCCCATTTCAGACCGTTACCTGAAAGGTTATATGGGGGATCGGCAAAAACAAGGTTTATAGCCTTAGCGTCGATCGTTTTGTTTAAAACGGAGATACAATCTCCGGAATATATACAATTTGTTTTCATTTTTAAACCTTACTCAATAATTTATCTTCCCAAATCTTCACAACTTCTGGAATTTGACTTATCCAATCTGCCGAATGCTCAACAGTGTCTGTAATTGCAATGACGCTATCGTACAACTCCATTAATTCACCATGCGTGAATCTTTTCCCTTGTTTCTTCATCAACAGCAATGTTTTTAGAACGCTCACTATTTGAGTTATTGACAAAGGGACTATTCGTTGAGTGGTGCCACGATATCCATATTTAATAGACATCCAAAACGTTTCGACAGTATCTTGATGAAGCCTTGGCGCTATAAATAAACAATACGCGCTCTTGGATGAATGCTTATCTTCAAAATCTCTAACATGCCTCATAACTGGCTGACCTTCGTTATACCACTGCGATCGATCTGTTAACATTGTAACTTCACAAACTGCATTAAATTGCTCATAAAAACACTCAATATCTGCTTTGTTGGCGGGAGCCGTGAAGGTTGGCTCATTATCATCTCCCACAGGGTAATTTGGACTAATTTCAAGAGCATCATTTAACGCATTAAGAGCGAGTGACGACAATCTTTCTAGCTCAATACTTTTCTTTCCTTCATGGGCGTGAATATTCTCCATTTGCTCTATATACAACTCTATCTTTTCAATTCTCTGAGATTCAAAATGCACATACAATTCTTGAAACTTTCTTCGTTTATTTCTCAATTCACTGATGTACACCTTTAACGTATCAATAGCCATTGATTCAGTTCTACGGTATGTCACTTCAGGCTTGGTAATACAGTTCCGATCAAAATCCGATTCGTATCGTTTAAGGTCTGCGACCAATCCTTCTGCTATTTGCTTAAGAGAATCATCTGTTTCCCAAGGCAGTACTGGTTGGTTAATATCTGCTATGTACTGTTGATATGCTTCTTTATTATCAAAAACGAGTGGGGAAGCATTGTCACTGCTTAATAGGGCATCTACCTCAATATGACGTCTAGGCTCAAGGTCAACATAATATCCTCCACCTCGGATGTACAAGTATCTAGTTAACCGAAAATACCGTAACGTATTATCACCGTAATCCTTCAAGTTGCTTAAAAATTGTCTAAGTTTATCCGTTTCGATGTCACCAAGCATTTCTCTAGCAAAGTTCAATTTAAAATTATCAACTATTTCTTTTTTTCCCTGATTAGTTTTCCCATCACAGAGCAACCTAAGCTCAACAGCTTTTTGCGCTTGGCTGTCTATAGATTGATAATGCATTAATGTTGGAACAAACAAACAAAATTCATCTTTGCTAATACCTTTTGGTTCATTTTCCAGATTTTGCCACTTAGTGTTAACCGCTTGAATTAAATGCAAGGTACCAAGAAACGGTTTAATACAAAAGCCATCTTCTTCTTTAAAATTATCGCTGTCCGGATTAGGCAATTGCCATTTTAAAAATGATCTAAAAAACATTTCTCCCAAATCATAATCATCTTGCAGAAGATATTCACCTAAAGTTGTTATTTGTATTCTCTGATCAACAACATTGACTAGACCCATTTTTTTTAAAGGATTAAACGATTGCCTCCCACGCATTGCAGGATCAGTATAGTTTTTTGAATTAAATATTTCTTCGGCTTGTTCAAAACTAATATCATCAGCACTTTTGAGAAAAGCTATTTGTTCATCACTCAAGTCGTTAAAAAATTGATTCGTTAACCCATAAAATCGTTTTTGAATCAAAAGGATTTGATATTTTACTTGATTCTCTCGGCTCCAAACTTCACCGTTTAAATCATGTAATCCAATAAGAAAATTTCTGATTCTTTCTGCATTACGAACAGTTGTTGAAATTGACCAATATTTTTTCATAATTAGTTTCTAACCTCGCAATAAAAAACTCTCTCTGTATGACTATCCGTATCACTCTTACCAGTAGTAAAAGCCCTATAATCTCTTTCATAAACTTCAACAGAGCCTCGGTTCTTCAAAATTGAAATAATTTCTGGATCTTTAATTCTGGAATTTGAGCGACAGTCTTTTGTCTCTCTTGTGTTATTGTAAGAAACAAGTATATGCTTACACTTTGCATTTGCTATTAAATCTTTAAATGCTTGCGTTGCACTTATCAAACAGTATTTACTTTTTAGATGACTTCTATCCATTTTCTTAGCAACACCAAAAACAGGGGGTTTTTCCCAAGTTGCTAGATTTTCTAAGAGATGGTAGGCATCACAATACTGACGAGAGTTGTACGGAGGGTCAATATATAAAACGTCACTCTTAATTTTTCTTATAAGCATATTTGCGTCTTCACAATACACCTCGTTATTAACATTGGCTTCAAAATCAATATCTGGGATTAATAACTTTATAGGCTGAACCATATCAATTTTTTTTCGGAATGCGTCGTAATGACCAACAGTGTTTGCTACTTTATCTACTGCATAAATTAATGATGTCAATAACACGGTTCGGGAATCATCATCAATATCCATATCTCGTATTTTCTGACGAATTAAACCAATCTTTCGTGCGTTTGTTAAAGTGAAGTATCTGTCTCCAAAATGCTTTGAAAAATAGTTATCTCTGCTCGGATTCAATGAGTTTAAATCATCAATGATCTGAGTTATGCGATCCCAATCCGCTTTGGTTGTTCCTAAAAACGCCTTCAAAGGCAAATAATTGCTTTGCAATATGTCGTTGCTTATTACTTTAGTTTTTATCGAGTTGAATCTTTGACCGACTACACCAGTTCCCGAAAAAATATCGACAAACGTTTTAACATCGTCACATCTTTCATGAACAATATCCGCAATGAAATCAAGCAACTTGAATTTATTCCCCAAGAATCTTCTGTTTTGGATCTGATACTTGCCGGGCATATCCCTGTAAGCAGGATAATCAAACAACCTCTGTTTTTCCTCTAATAGTGTATTCATTATTTTCCCGTTATTGAATTTTCCATTTCCTTATTAATTAAGCCCCTAATAATTGAGACGATGGAGTAATTCTTCCGTTGCTTTTGTAAGCTGAGCGATTTTTCTTTTAGAAAAAAATACTGTTCTTCTGAAAGCTGAATTGTTGTCTTGCGCATATTATTTTTATTCTTGGTCACCATTGTTTCTCCTGTGCTTAATTAGCATAACACCATATTGCCATATTGCCAGCATTATATCAATTTTGCACATAAAAGTATACACAAAATAAAAAAACCTCCGTGGGGTACACGGCACAAAACGCCAAATTAGGGCGTTAGCGTCCTTTTCTTTCTGCCTTCAGAGGAGATAGCGAGGTACACATCATGTCTCGACCTTTCCGCCGTCGGCTGTCATGTCGGCACAGACTAAAGGAATCTTGATGGCATTCAGTACGGTTAGTATCGGGTAAAGGAGACGGTGGGTCTCGGCGAGAAAAACCGTGTATGGAATTGGATCATCTGAGGTGCCAGAAAGTGTTCCGGTTGACAGATCGTGCCTTACTTGCCGATGACCTATACGGTTTCTAAGATGCCTGTCAAGACAGAAAGCCCAACCTTCACTCCATACCTGGAGCTCCACAAGATACTTAGTTTTGTCGTTTGAGGTCAATTTGTGAAACTGAGATCTCGTTCTTGGTGGTCGTCTGATGTCTGACGGATGCAAGTACAAATCGGGCGCACCGCGTTTCGCCATATTGACCATCTCGACCAGAACGGGTAGTGCTTTGTGGCAGGTCTCAAACACTTGAATATAGACGTCGCGCAAAGCAGGAAAATCGTCACGAAGTACGCGCAAATCGCCATACTGATCAAGCGGTTCAGGCAAAGACTCTGCCACAAAACCTGGAAGAATTGCGTCATGTTCTTCAACGTAGGTGGTAAAACAATCGAAAAGATGCTCCTGCAATTCGATGATTTCTGGGTCATTGGAAAGGTCCTGTGACAACGAAATTACTCGTTCGGCATATGTGCCTTTTGGGACGAAGATGGAATTCCATTCCGCCTTCATACGTGGATAGATATCTTGTGCCCATATAGGAGCGGTGAAGATATCGAGAAGCTTATGAATTGCATCGTGACGATGCCAAGGGCGAGAGACATTAGTTTCCTGGAGAAACTTGCCAAGACCCTTGTCAAACATGGTCCAGTTTCTGTCTATGTAGTAACGAAGCAAGCG
Source organism: Candidatus Woesearchaeota archaeon (assembly GCA_013203345.1). Taxonomy (GTDB): domain Archaea; phylum Nanobdellota; class Nanobdellia; order Woesearchaeales; family UBA11576; genus JABMQF01. Next base: position 3,305 of record JABMQF010000080.1, on the reverse strand, counting down.
CTTTAGATCAACCCAATTGCCCTTCACCAAGTGACGGAACTGTGTCTTACGACCGTTTAACGCGTCAGCGCCTTTTGGCCCCAAGATCATACTAAGAAAGATGAACGGCGAACCGCCGGGGTCCCACATGTTTCTTGCATCGAAGCGCGCAGGGAGATTGGCGTCGATAGTAACGATCTGTTCTGTTTCATGAAATCCTTCTATTTGTTCTCCTGCCTCAAGTTCTAATTTAAGGTCGGGAGGTTTGGCAATCAGACGGCCTCTTGTCGCAGCGTTGCATTTTCCGCATACGTAGTAGAACGGCTGTACCTCTGAGGCCCCCACGCTGAGCCGAAGGGTTATCAGCTGGTCACAGCCAGGGCAACGAACGGTGACTCTGGAAACCATATTTGCCTACCTTCTCCACGGCAAGACATCTCGCTAATTGGTGCTTGCCATCGGCATTCTCACTTTCAAAGGCTAACATTAATTATTGAACAGTCACTTCTACTTTAATATTATCATACCTAAAATTGTTTAAAATCTCAATAAAAATAGACAATAAAATGATTAGCTGAGAAAGTGGCTTGGTCATGCCTCTGCAGGGGATATGGGGCTATAATAGCGAGAATGAGTGGAAGAGAGTCTAACGATTGAACTCAGCGGATTTGCCGGAGGTAAATTCCGCTGTAGTGATTTGTTATATGTTGCTTTATTGTCTTTATGTTTTTATTGTTTTTTAAAGAATAAACTATTAATAATTAAACTTACACCAAGAGCAGCAAGTATTATACCTAAACTATGCAAATATGTTTACTTTATTCCTTATTACTGATATTCCTTACACCTTTTACATATTCTCTGTGTTTTTTTGAACATTTGCATGACGTTGTTTTTATCTTCGGCTTTTTACCTATTAAACCTGTCTTAGCTGGCAACATCTTTTTATATAAGTTATCTAATGATTGCCCTCTGACCGCACATATGCTCTTTACATAGTTAATACTTCCTTTTATTGCCTGTAACTTCCTGTTATCGATATTCGGTTGCCATGACAGGTTTATAATATCTTCTCTAATCTTGTTTATTTTTTCTTTTTTTATACCAACTTTCCTATTTACACACAACTTAGTGACCATTTGCCGATTATTAGCATACATTATTTTCTTTTTCTTGCAGCTTACCCCCTGGCCATGGTTTTGTATAATTTTTATTGCCTCATCTATAACCTTATCTGCATTGTCACCGGAAAACGCTATATCATCAATATAAAATGTCCAAGTTATATCGTTTCTGTTAAACAATTCTTGTAAATCATTATGCATTGGCAGCACACACATGTTAGCCAGTAACGTACTTGAAGGAGCCCCTTGAGGTAACCTTCTTTGATATGATGTAAGCTTAGTAAACAGATGCGCAGTTTCTCTGTTGCACCCGAATACATTTATAAACACATCATATATATTTCTGTTATTTGTTTTAGGAAAATATGATTTCAGATCCAGGGTAATTACGACCTTTTTATCGATATGCCGTAACGCATTATCTTTATGTGATTTATCTTTTATACCACCCATCATTGTTTCAGGTAGTATTACTGTCTCAAGCACCCTGCTTTTAATTTTTTTTTGTATCTTTTTTAGATCGCTATTTGGATTGTCAATATGTCTTGGTTTTTTACCAGGTGTGTATATATCGAATGGTTTGTAATAATTCCCCACTTTACTTGCTACATGCTCTAAATATTCTATTTTTTCCCCTAACAACGACTCAATTTTTCTTCTTGACATTAACGGCGCTTTCGAGGACTTTAGGTTATATTTTTTTACATTGGTCATTTTCCCATTTACTCGTCTGAGACTTGTATAAGTATTTTCCCTATTTCCTTTAGATCCCTTTTACTAGATGCCAGCATATGAAGTACATTTACAGGAATATCTAAAGCCTCAGCAATCTTTTTAATTGTTTTAAGAGAAGGATTCATTTTACCATCCTGCTCCAACCTCGACAAATAACTGCTGTCCATCTCTCTAGGTTTTACTCTTTTGCACAACTCTGTCTGAGTAATACCTTTTATTGATCTTACTATTCGTATAGCTTTACCGTAATCAGATCCCATATATATTAATCCTATAATTGAAAAAAAAGTAAGGCGTCCTAATTACTCACCATTCACAATACTCAAGATATCAGCAGCTAATCTATCCATCTCTGCTAGCATACGCTTCTTATCACTAATAGATATCGCATGCGCTATTGCTTCTATCCGAGCACATAAACAACGTTCATTAGGACCATTCAGCATCCCTGAATTTCTCATTGTCTTAAGCTTGACAACAAGTGATCTTAATAACTTATGAGATTTTCTCATAGTCTAAGTCCTCCTTTCCCGCTAAGATTTGCAGCTTACACTGCATTTTACTACACGGAGCCCTTAGCCGATAGTACTCTTAAGGAAGGATACTGAATCTAAACCCTACTTTCTTTAAATAGCCCTTTAATAATCTAGAACATAATTCTATTAGTTAAACCATTATGTTTAACATAAAAGGCTTTTAGCAATTGAACTTTGTTATACTTGCCTCATTGCTGTATTGCTTAGTTAACAATGTGTTTATAGTGTAAACAAGGGTCAGTGTTGCTGTCTTCGTAAAACAGCAAAGATGCTTTCACACCTTTGCGGCATTTGCATGCCAAAAGTACCGTATTTCACCGGTTGATTGAAAATTAAATTTCAATCATTATAACTATCGTCTAATTCAGAGGATTATCAAAGATCATTCCCAACACATATATATCGTTGGCCATCATGTATATTATACTACATATTGTATTTAATGTCAAGTATTTTGTGTTATATGTCAATTTATTTGTTTTATTGCATTTCGTTTTGTTTTACCTTTTGTCGCCATAGTCTTTTAATTTACCTCCTACTTTTCTTGAAGTTAACTTCTTTTAATTTATATACTTTTATATAATATTAATTATTGAACGTTTGTTGCTATTTTAGTAATACTCTATAAGCCTTTAATTTAGCACGATGTGTTTTTCTTCTCTGCCTTATTAACCTTGAAATATCCTTTTGTCTTCTTGCTATTAATTGTCTACGCATTAGTTAACGTAGGTTTTTAACCGTTTATGAATATCTTCTAATAAACTCCCAGCTTCTGCAGAATTACTGGGTTTATCATAACCAAATTCTACCTTACAACTACTTGACCCCCATTTAGCAAGTCTTGAATTAGGGTCTATTTTGCCAGCGCCAATAAAACGATTGTTTTGTTTTAGCCTTTCACTGACAATACATTCATGTACGAATTTGGAAG
>JABMQF010000079.1 GCA_013203345.1 Candidatus Woesearchaeota archaeon | reverse complement strand
AGTTTTTAAGTGTCGAGTGTATAACATCCATTATTATCAACCTCCTTTTTGGTGATGTTACCTTACAAAACCATCAAGGAGGACTTATATTTAAACCACTAGATTCTGCTACAGTGCCCATAAGGAGCTTGACTGACTTGTCCATTTCATCTTTGACATCTTCCTTATGCTTGAGGGCGTACTCTAGGTTCTGGGGAGTCCCGCATATTGGGCATAACTTCATGTCGCCATAGTCTCGGCATCCGCACGTCGGGCAGGTCTTTTTCTCACTTTCCTCTATACAGAGACCGTTCTGTTTTAAGATTGCTTTCTTAACATCAAGACCCGCCTTCTTAACGTAGTTTGCAGCTTGCCCTGACCCCAATTCCCAACCAAAGAATTTACAAAGTAATGAGTCTGGCATCCACTGGGCGTTCAGCGTCGCACGACTGTGCCTAAAGAAATGTAAGTTATGTTTGAGGTGGTCAAGTCCGGCAGCAACGAATGCCTCTTGGACTATCTTGTTTGCACCTGCGTATCGCAACCTTCGACCTTTGCCCTTATGAAAGTTACCTTCTGCTCTCCAGATATATTCATCAGGCTTATGCTCCCCGAGAGAATTTATGTAATCGATTAAGAAGCGGATTGCTTTGACTATCACCACTTCCCTTACACCAGTCTTGCCGTCAATCTTGATTAGCCAGCACTTGTCTTCTTTCATGATATCCTTAAAACGGATGTTCAATATCTCTGATGACCTCATGCCCGTCTCATGTAACAAACTGATAAATGCCCGATTCCTTTTGTTTGTGCAGTACCGCAGGACCTTGTTTGAATCATCCTCTGTTATGATGACCTCTTTCTCTGACTTGGTGTCAAGGATTGCGTTGAATTTCAATCCTTTCATCATCTCTGGGTCGAGCCGAGGATGTCTTTGGCACAGCTGAGTCATCAGCCGGAAGTAATCCTTCTTTGTGTATGACCTCCACTCAGTGTTCTCATATACAAAGCCCATAACATTCCGGATAACCTCTCGGTTTAACTCATCGAGATATAGTGAGAGCTCGGTCCTCATCATGCGAGCCAGTATAACACACTGGCCTATTAGTTTGACTCTGCGTTTAATTCCCGAACCCTCGTTCCGGTTGACGTTGTTGAACTCTTCAATAAAGCGGATGTTCCGCTCGTCTACACCTTCTCTCTGTAAAGAGGAAAGTCTTGTCCGGTCTGTCCCATTTGTCCAATAAATTCCCATTCTCTATCTCAAGAAGCAAGCTATCTATTTAGGACATCTGCGAGTTTATCACGTCATAAACTGCAAAGAGGCTTTTAACTAGAAATATAAACGCCGCGGGGGGGATTTGAACCCCCGTGCCCCGGAGGACACTGGATCTTTGCGCACCATAGTAGGTTTCTGAAAAACAGATGTTCTTAGCAATCCAGCGCTATGGCCAGACTAAGCGACCGCGGCGTATGCCTTGTTCTGCTTTTCGTTTCTTTAAATTCTTTTTGTTTTTGCGAAGTTTTATTAAAGATGTTTTATCCTTTGATTGATTAAAGAGGTGCTAATTATGACAGGCGATGATAATACTAGGATATTCAGGAAGGGTACAAAAAAGCTTTCTAAATTTGAGAAGGAATTGGCTCTTGCAGAGCTCGCTCCAGGATACCATTTACAACAGAAAGCGCTTCAAGCACTGGAAAATAAACAGGGTTTGCAGGCAGACTATATCAGGCATTTGATAAAGGAGATAGAGTCGGCAGACGATATTATTGACGATGTAATCGCCAACATTGGGGTGACAGCAACACCTCCACAGCAGGAAATGCTGAAGACTTTGCCTATATACCAGAGTGTTGAGGAATTATTAGGATCTAAGCATTCAGAACTTCTCGGAGTTGCTGCTAAGCTTTTGGCTGACGCGCTTCACACAAAAGATGCAGCTGTGTCAAGAAAGCTTGCAAAAAGGCTGAAAATCCATAATGTGAAGATTAAGGATCACTTGGTGGATATTATAAATCGCGGTGAATCTGCTAGAAAAGCACTTAAGACAGCAGAATCCTTGTTTGAAGATCTTTACGAGGACGCAAAAAACTGATGATATAGTAAACTATTTATATAATATAGTCCCTACCAGGTGATACAGGGGGATGGTATTAGTGGAGTCTATAGAATGTTGCGGTTTTTCATTGGAGAAACGCGCCCAAAATCAGCAGAAAATAGCCTATTCTAGCTCTGAACAGCTATTTAGAGCTCTAACTGTTATTGAAGGTACTGTTAACTCTTTAGAGCTTTTGTTGAGCTCAAAAGAGATTATAAACACTGGAGAACATCAATTTGACCTTAAATTCGAGAATATTGCTGATATTCGTTCTGATGTCTGCAGCAGAAGCGATGGGACATTGACATACCTTGGAAAACCTGTCGAGTTTGTTTTTGAGGAGTTCTACCTTGAGGGAAGAATAATTGCGGCGAACTTCACGTACGAGCTTGTAGCTGAGCAATATTTTGCACAGATTAAACGTAATACAAAATTTGAAGGTCCTCAATTATTGGATCCTGATAAAGTAAAAAACACATTGCATGTCGTAAATTATGCAAAGGATTTTGCAGGTGGTATATCCTGCATTTGTGATGCTCCTGCTTCATTGGCTATACCTCATTTGGGTTGGCATCTGAAGAGTATTGATGAGCATCACGATTTCAGCTCCATCAATGACAAGTTCCCGTTAAACCTTTTGTATTAAAACAAAAGGCTTTAAATATGACTGGGTTCAATCCAATTCTTGCTTATTTAGCGGGGTAGGGCAGCCAGGAGTGCCCGGAGGGCTCATAACCCTCAGGTCGGTGGTTCAAATTGTATCAAAGCTTCTTGCTTTTGCATGAAATTCCACCCCCCGCTATTTTTTTAAAAATGGTGATGAAGAGCTTATTTCCAATCTTGATTCTGTTTCTTGCAGTTTTTTCCGCTTCAGCATGGAATATGGATTCCCAGAATGTTGAGGTTGATATTGAAATAAGCTCAGGTGTGCGTTTAGAGCGAGAATCAGGATCTGTTCTTGATTATCTTCAGGCAGATGTTGGTTTTATTCCATTAGAGACTGACTCACAAGAGGTGTTGAGCATCAGCTCAGATCCTTATCCTGAGAGCACAACAGGTGGTTATGTTTTTCGCTGGGAAGAGCCTGTATCTTCTAATCCTGATTATTCTATATTCTCTAAGGTGCGAACTACAAATGTTTTTCACGATGTGAGAAGGATAACTTTTCCTTACAGAGGATTTCCTGATGATGTTGAGCAGTTCTTACTACCTGCAGAGACTATAGATTCTGATAATCCTTCTGTGATTTTGAAGGGTTCTGAGCTCGCTAAGGGTGAGACAGATTATTACAAGGTTGTATTCAATATTGCGGATTGGGTCAAGGAGACTGTGGAATATGATTTGAGCACACTTAATGTCAAGGCGTCCAATAAGGCGAGCGCAGTCCTTTTGAGTCAGGATGGTGTTTGCGACGAGATAACAACTCTTTTCATCGCACTTCTTCGGTCGATAGGGATACCTGCAAGGTTTGTTTCAGGTATTGCTTATACAGATGCTCCTGAGTTTCCTGAAAACTGGGGCGCGCACGGTTGGGCAGAGGTTTATTTTCCTGGCACTGGTTGGGTGCCTTTTGACGTTACATATGGTCAGTATGGTTTTGTCGATCCAACTCATGTCAAGCTTAAGGAGTCTTTTGACAGCGGCGAGTCTGATGTGAAATATGAATGGGTTGGAAGGGGTGTTGATGTTGTTGCAAAGCCAATCGTATTGTCTGCAGATCTTGTTAGCTCAGAAGGAAAAGTGCCTGATAATGTGATTCTGTCTGTGAGTTCTGTGCAGGATGTTGTTGGTCCTGGTTCTTACAATCTTATCGAAGCAGTCGTCGAGAACAAGAGGAGTGGGTATGTATCTGATTTTATATTCATTGCTAATGTTGACGAGCTTGAGTTGGATGGCGCTAACTACAGGTCTGTAGTTCTTGGGCCTAAGGAGACTGTTAAAGTCCATTGGCTTGTGAGGGTATCTGATGATCTTGATTCTCGTTTCACGTATACCTTCCCGGTCAGTATATCCAATCTTAAAAACTCTACAGCGGAATCAGAATTCCTTGTGGTGCCAAGAGAGGCTAGATTTTCTCGCGCTACAATGGAGGAGGTTGCAGAGGCTTCAAAGAAAGGAGAGGATAAAAGATATTCGAAGAGTATACATGTTGATTTTTCACAGCCGCGTGATATTTATTACACCTATGATTATCCTGTTGTCGAGGCTTTGGTCAAGAATACAGGTAACTTCCCTTTCAAGAGCATTAAGTTCTGCATGAGGGAAAATTGCACAACAGAGGGACTTGCGATTTCTCAGGAGAGGATTTTCAATTACTCTTTCAATCCTATGGAGAGCGACACATACAAGTTGCTGTTCACCATGCGTGGAGATGGATTAGACAAGGATGTTTTTTATGATTTGAAAATATGGGATGTGCCATCGATTGAAATCACAGATATTAAGTACCCTCAAAGTATAGGTTTCAGAAAGCCTTTTAATGTATCTTTCAAGATTACAAAGTCATCAATCTCTACACCTTCCAATGTTTCTATGAATCTTTTTGGTCCTAATGTTCGCAAGGAGGTTAATACGGATTATCTTGATGTTTCAAAGAAATTCATATTCGAGATGAGCAGCGAGTCATTGTCAACAGAGCCTAACAATTTCACGATTAATTTGGATTTCAAGGATGAGAATGACAGGCAGTACAATAAAGTTGATTGGTTTGTTATAGATCTTGTTGATGTGAGTTTTGGTGACCGTTTGTTGATATTTCTGTATGATATTGATAGATGGCTTCGAAATCTATTTAAATGATGATTTCTAATCTTTTTACGAGGTGCTTTACATGATGAGTTCAGGTTTTCTGAGAATTGTGAGTATTATTGCGATGATGTTGTGTATTGTTTTTCTTACTGCTTGTTCTGATGATGCCAGCAGTATTCCTGTTCCATCGCAGCATGACATAGCGGGTATGTTTTCCTGCGTGAGCGATGATGATTGTGTGTGCGGTGGTATTGACGCAGGCACTGGCCGATGTTTCCTAGGAAATAAGGTTTATTATGATAATTTTGTTGACAAGAAAAAAGAGTGTCCTGATTTCTGTTCAGGCATAGGTGGCAATCTTATGGCCCGTTGCGTGGACACCAAGTGCATGCAGGTTCTGGAGTGCTTGAATTCTAATGAGTGCTCAAGAGGTGAGCAATGTATCAGAAATCGATGTACTATACCTGGAAAAAGCAGTTGTTCTAAGGATTCTGATTGTTCGAGGCAAGGGTGTTCAGGTCAGGTTTGTGCATCACGCAATGATGATCCTGTGATGACTACATGTGAGTACCTGCCAGAGTATGATTGTCTGGGTATGATTGATTGTGGTTGCGTCGACAACGGATGCGACTGGAAGACCACTGACGAGTACGACGACTGTGTCAGCATAGCAAAGGGTGAATGACTGGGGTTGAGGGAGTGTGAGTTAGATTGATTTTGCTCTTCAAGGAAAACCTTTATAAGAAAAGACTCTATGGTGTAATACAAGATGTTAGACATCAAATTCATACGGGATAACCCTGATCTTGTCAGGGAGAACATGAAAAAGAGGTTCATGGATGATGAACTGAATCTAGTCGATGATGTTCTTAATGGTGATGAGGAGTATCGTAAGCTGTTGCAGGAAGTAGAACAGCTACGCCATCAGCGGAATGAAGTCACTGGGAAGATAAACGAGACAAAGAAGACAGGCGGCGACATCACTGAACTTCTCAATCAGGCAAAAGATATCCCTAAGACAATCAAGGAGAAAGAAGAAAAAGTAAGCTCATTGAAGGATAATATTTTAGCTGCTATGCGAAAGATACCTAACCTCATACACGAGTCAGTTCCTGTTGGCAAGGATGATTCTGAGAATGTTGAGATAAAAAAATGGGGTGAACCAAGACAGTTTGGTTTCCCTGTAAAGAATCATGTCGAGATAATAGAGAAGCTTGGCTTGGCTGATTTCGAGGCAAGCGCCAAGACATCAGGCAATGGTTTCTATTTTCTTAAAGGCGATCTGGCCCTTATGAATCAGGCGTTAATCCGTTTTACTATTGACCATATGATACAGAAGGGTTACGATTATGTAGAGCCTCCTCTTATGCTTCATGAGCCTATTCTTTCAGCTGCTATGGATATGGAAGGTTTTTCTCAGTCTATCTACAGGACTGACGAGGATGATCTATGTCTTATAGGTACGAGCGAGTATGCTCTTCTGGGTATGCACTCAAATGAGGTTATTGCAGAAAATGATCTTCCTAAGAAATATTTTGCATACTCTATGTGCTTCCGAAAGGAGATTGGTGCACACGGCATAAATGAGAAAGGACTTTGGCGTACGCATCAGTTCAATAAGATTGAACAGTTCGTGTTTTGCAGGCCTGAGGATTCTTATAGGTATTTTGACGATATGCTGAAGATATCTGAGGAGATTTATCAGGCTCTTGGAATTCCTTACAGGATTTTGGAGAGTTGTTCTGGCGACCTTACTGTATGGAAAGCAAAAGCATTGGACATTGAGGCGTGGCGTCCGACCATAAAGGGTTATGGGGAGATATGTTCTCTTTCTAACTGCACTGATTACCAGGCAAGGAATCTGAACATAAGGGTTGTTAGGAATGATGGTAATCGCGAGGTGCTGCACACACTAAACAACACAGCGGTTGCGACCAGCAGGACGATGGTGGCTATAATCGAGAATTACCAGAATGATGACGGCTCAGTAACAGTGCCTGAGGTGTTAAGACCCTACATGAACAACAAGGAGAAGATATTTAATGTCTAGGACAAAGATATCTGGATCAACCTGGATAATTGCAGGAAGTGCTATTATTCTTATGTCTGTATTTATTGATATGGAGAGGCTTCGTGTTTTTATAGTTCCTGGAGCTATTTTTGTAGTTGTAGGTTTTATTAAGATAGTGTTAAATGAGCGCAGGCCAAAACATAAAAAGCACAGATCTGCTTCGCACACTACTGCGCACACTGCAGCACACCATAAGACGGGACAGCACGCACATAATCAAACACCTCGCAAATCTACTCACGCTACTGCTTCCAATAAGTCTCATACAACATCGCCATCCGGCAATTCAACAAGTGTATTCAGGTGCTCTTCATGTCATGTTAAGATCCATCCTAGGTTCGCATACTGTCCTAATTGCGGACAGAAGATGAAGTGAGATGAACTTATTATATCGCAAGTAATAAGTCAATAATACCTGATGTCTGCAGAACCAAATACGCTGACTGCGCCACCGTTGCCGCCTAGCGAGCATAGAATAACAACAGCAAGAACAATCGCAGTTGGGCGAACAACATCAAATGACACAGCGGTGCGAGCGCGGCATTGGTATTGCGCAGGCAACCAAGCAACGCAGGGTCAGGAAGACAAAGAATACAATTTCGGCAATACAAAGGCGTCGGGTCAAGATGCAAAAAGCTCAATGTCAATATAGTTCAAAAGTACCTTTTCAAAGACTGAATCAGCACACCTTAATTGACAAAGCAGACCCCTGACTTATTACATGCATTATATCAATAACTTATCATATCAATTATAATGTAGATATACTATATTAAAACCAGTTTCCAAACATTTTTAAAACTCCTCTTCTTTTCTTTTGTCATGACATTATTCAATGATATGCTCAAAGGGGACGAATCATTATTCATTAACGATAACGCACTTGATTTTGAGTTCTTACCTAAGATTCTTCCATATAGGGAGAATGAGCAGAGGCACTTTGCCACGTGCATCGCACCTCTCCTCCAGGGGAGGAATGGTCGCAACCTGTTCGTGTTTGGCGCTCCAGGTATAGGAAAGACAGCTGCTATGAAGTTTGTTTTCCGCGATCTTGAGGATGAGACAGATGATGTCATACCTATCTATGTGAACTGTTGGCAGAAGAATACAACTTTTAAGATTCTAGTCGAAATATGTGACCAGTTAGGATACAAACTTACCCATAACAAGAGGACAGAGGAGCTTTTTGAGATTGTAAAGCAGATAGTCAACAAGAAGGCTGCTGTTTTTGCTTTTGACGAGGTCGATAAGGTTGAGGATTACAGTTTCTTGTATTCTATTGTCGAGGAGATATACAAGAAGTCTATTTTTCTGATAACTAATCATCGTGATTGGCTTCTTGAGCTTGATCAGCGAGTGAAGTCTCGCCTTATGCCTGAGATGCTTGAATTCAGAAATTATAATCTTGCAGAATCAAAAGGGATACTCGAACATAGGATTGGTTATGCTTTTGCACCGGGGTGTTGGGATCCAAATTCTATTGATGCTGTTGCTTTGAAAGCGTTTGAGTTAGAGGATATCAGGTCAGGTTTGCATCTTCTGCGTGAGTCAGGTATGGCTGCTGAAGATAAATCATCAAAAAAGGTATTGCCTGAGCATGTCAAGACGGCATTGTCAAAGATGGAGCACTTCTCTATTAAGCCCAAGGATTCACTTGATGATGATGTGAAATTCATCCTTAGTATAATAAAGAATGATTCGGGTAAGAAGATAGGTGATCTTTATAAGAATTATCAGAAGGAAGGTGGAAAAGCAGTTTACAAGACTTTTCAGAGAAAGGTGCGCAAGCTTGCTGACGGAAAGTTTGTATCTATTAAGACAGTGATGGGTGGCTCTGAAGGTACTACCTCAATAATAACATATCAATCTATCAAGAAACTGACAGAATTCTAGTTTGATAAGTTTTTATGATAGAACTTTTTAATCAATTTTTTACAAGACTTTATGTGTTTGTCCTCTGAAGATAACTATTTACAGGCCTTGCGAACATGTATTCTGGATAATTCCATACCACTGGACACTGGACACAGACCTCGATGAACTATTTAAACCAGTTTGACATTTATATTCTCTATTGGCAGGTAATTGGTGGGAATACCCGCGCTCTAACGCCTGCATTTATTTTTTTTTTCAGGAGGTGAATATGATGATTGAAGAATATGACCCATCGGATGTGTCTAATAAGACAATACAGGATCTTTTTTACAGACAGATAAGGTCGTTATCTGTGAAACCCGAGGAGCGGATGAAGACATTTGATATGCAGTTCAGCGACTCTTGGTTCTAGGAACCTTGATAAAATATGTAGGAGGTGATATGTATGACGAAACATTTCAAGAAAGTTAGGGATTTTGAACGGTTGCGTATGATGCGTGACATGGAAATAGAGATTATTAAGGAAGAGGAAGGTGATGTTTTCACGCTTACTGGTCTTGAACAGGCCCGTGATGCGGACGGAATATCTGATGTTGAAGAAGGGTTCATGTCAGGTTATCTTGAAGCTTAGTATGTTTTTTGCACCCCTTTTGCCCCAACCACTTCATTCTGCCCCGCAAGGGGCTTTTTCTTTTTAATAAAACTTATAAATGAATGATACCTCGTAACCATCATGAAGGTATTCAAAAAAAGTGATTTTCTAAATGATATACTTAGTCACAAGGAGCATATGAACTACGGAGCAATTTTTATTTATCCTACTGATACAATATACGGTCTTGGTTGTGATGCTAGGAAAAATGCGCTTGTCCAGAGGATAAGACGGATAAAAATGAATCAGAATCAGCCCATGTCTATCATCGCGCCTTCAAAATCCTGGATAAAGAAGAATATGGTATATGATAAAAAATTCGATGAATGGCTTAACAAGCTTCCAGGGCCTTACACACTTATTATGGAAAGGAAGAATACAGACTGCGTAGCAGAGGATGTTAATTCTAAGGACAACACACTGGGTATACGTATGCCTGATAACTGGTTTGCAAAGATAGTCAGTGATTGGGGGTTCCCTGTTGTCAGCACGAGTCTGAATTTGCATGGTCAAAAGCCGTGCACACATCTTGATCATATTTCTGATAACATAAAAACAATGGTTGATCTTGCTATTGATGATGGTTCTCTTGAGGGTCGTCCTTCAACACTTGTTGATCTCACCCAGTCTGAACCCAAGGTGATAAAGAGATGAGTGGTGATAAGGTTGCTGAGAGTCTGAAGATTCTCGCCGCCTCAGACATACATGGGGATACTAATCTTGTTAATTCTCTTGCAGAGAAAGCTGAAAAGGAAAATGTAGATCTTGTCGTTCTCTGCGGTGATTTGACTATGGGTGAGTTTTCTACTGATAACATCATAGGTCCATTCGCCAAGCGTCATAAAAAGGTCCTTCTGATACCTGGAAATCATGAGACTGTTGCGACTGCTGATTTTCTTGCTGAGCTTTACGAACCCAATACAAGAAACATACATGGTTATTCTGTGAAGTATAAGGATGTGGGTATTTTCGGTGCCGGCGGCGCGACTAATGTCGGACCTACTATGCCTATTAGTGAGAAGGAGATGTATGATTTGCTTAAGAAAGGTTTTGATAAAATTCGTTATCTTAAGAAGAAGATAATGGTTACTCATATACATCCTTCAGAGACTAAGATAGAGAAGTTTTCAGACTTTGTTCCTGGATCTGATGCTGTTAAGAAGGCAGTACAAACATTCAAACCGGATATACTTCTTTGTGGTCACGTACATGAGGCAGAAGGTCTTGAAGAGAAGATTGGTAAGACCAGGGTAGTAAATGTCGGAAGGAAAGGAAAGATCATAATTATATGAGGTTATGTTCATGACAAAAGCAATATGGAAAGGCAATATAATAGCAGAGAGCGATGAATGTATAGATGTAGAGGGTAATCAGTACTTCCCTCCTGATTCTGTTGACAAGAAATTTCTGAAGCAGAGCACAACCACATCTGTCTGTCCTTGGAAAGGTCTTGCCAGCTATTATGATATTGTGGTAGATGGAGATGTAAATAAGGATGCTGCCTGGTATTATCCGCAGCCAAATGATGCTGCCAAGGAAATAAAAGGGTATGTGGCGTTCTGGAAAGGCATTGAGGTATTAGATTAGCAAAACTTTTATTAATGGCCTTTTTCTCTCCATTAACACGTCACCTGTGGGGGTGCCGGAGTGGTCAAACGCTTTTGCGGACTAAACGGGCAGGGCTTAGGTAAGGGTGTGATGAGCTCACGCGATGATTTTAGGACACCCTGTGGCTTAGTGCCTACAAGGGTT
>JABMQF010000078.1 GCA_013203345.1 Candidatus Woesearchaeota archaeon | reverse complement strand
GTTGTTTTTGATGTTGTTCGACCAACTGCGATAGGTTTTTTCTGTAGGTGATTTAGGCTCGCTAGGCGGCAATGGTGGTGCAGGCATCTTTGTTGGTGCTGAAATTGATGTGTGTGGGGTTGTGGTGATGGTGGCGCAGGCAGCTTTGTTGGTGCTGGAGACTGCATGTAGTGTAGTATTGACTTATTACATACATATCCTCTACATATAATGTAAATATCATGTTTTTTAAGAACTCATTTCTTGATATGTACAGTGCTTGTTGGGAAAGGGATTCCTATCTTATTTTTTTCAAATGCATTATATACGCGTATAAGGGCTTCTTCCCGTTTTGTATACACTTTTGAAATATCATCAACCCAGAAGAATGCTTTCAGGTTCAATGAGAAATCAGCCATTTCAAGTAGTATTGCAGAAGGTTTTGGATCATCAAGTATGTCTTTTATCTTCTTAATCTCTGCTAAAGCCACTTTCTTGGCTTTTTCAGGGTCTGCACCGTACTCTATGCTGAAAGGTACAACAACCCTTGCTTTCATGTCTGGATGGTTGTAGTTCTTAATCTGCATTGTTGACATGGCTCCGTTAGGAACAATTACTATTTCATTATCGAAAGTCTTTATTCTTGTAGCTCTAATTCCTACATCTTCGACAATACCTACAGTGCCGTCAGAAAGCTCTATTTTTTCACCAACATTTACGCTCTTGTCAAGTATTATAGAAATTCCTCCAAAGATGTTTGAGAGGGAGTCCTTGACAGCGAATCCTATGGCAAGGCCTGCGATGCCTAGGCCTGCAAGAAGACCTGTTATATTGACTCCCCATAGGTCGAGTACGATGACTGCGAGAAGAATGAACATGACTGCCTTGAATGTCTTCCTGAACAGCGGTACAAGCGCGTCATCAACACTTGATTTTGTCTTCTTTGTAATCCTCATACCATAGAAATCAATCAGAGTTACAACAACTGCTATGATGACAATACCTGTTGCGATATAGATCAGTGAAAGTGCTGTGGTGCTCAAAGTATGAGCAAATCCATTCTCCAGTTTCAGGTATTCCAGAGATATTCTGATACCTATGAAAATAAGAAGCCAGGATATTGGAGAATTAGTGCGCTCTATGAGCTTGTCATCGAGTTTTGTCTTTGTCTTAAGTGTTAGACTGAGAATTATCTTCTCGACGATATAGATGAATATCTTTGACACCAGGACAAACATTATGAATATAATAAGAGCTACAATATACTTGTTGTCGAATCCTACAGGAAGGTATGATAGTATAAGCTCTTCAATCATTTAGTATGTTAAAAAAGAAGTTGTATAAAAACTTTATTGATATTGTTACTCTGCTGGTTTTTCAATAACCTCAATCATAGTGCTGCAAGGCAGTTTTGAACTTGCCCTCCTTAAAGCTTGTTTAGCAGCGGCTGTGTTACTTTTATTGGTCTCTATCTGGAAGAGTGTCTGACCTTCTCTAATCCTTGCAGCGATTCCTATTGCTTTACCGAAAGAGCATTTCATGCCTGTACTCATTCTGTCAGCACCTGCGCCGCTCGCAAGAGGGTTTTCTCTAAGAATATGATGAGGGAACATTCTTATTCGCATGACCCAGCCAGTCTTACCTATCCTTTTCTGCAATATCCTGTTGCTGGTCTGTCTTGCAGCCTCAATTGCATTATCCCTAATCTGAAGCGCATTTTTTGACCTTAGTTTAATAGTATATTGGTAGGACTTAGAAAGATCACCCATGTCAAAACGGACAATTTTGCAGTTAGGCCGAGCTCTTACGTATGATTTAGTTCTGAATTTACTTATACGTGTGTAAGGGCGTTCTAATCGCCTATATGCTGAAAATTTTCTTAATCTAGCCATTTTAACCTTTTGAGCCACAGTTTGTACGGGCTGTGACGCCCGAATTGAACATTTTCAAGATTATGTGTGTGATATGTATCTTACTACGGTTGTGAGAAAATAGGTAACTTATAAATTTTGCTACTGGTTTGGTTTTGGGCGGGAAAATTCGAAGCATAGATAGTGAGATTAGGAAACTGGGTTATAGCAAAAAGGGAAAATTAGGATTGCACTAATTCTTGACCCGGAACGAGAAAAAAAGACGGATTTTTTACAATTTGAAATTGATCAAGTATTCGTTGATATTATCGAGTTCCTGTTGTATTGCTTCGCCTTCTGTTTTCTTGCCTTCTTTGATCTCTTTCAGGAGGTCCTCATAGCAAGAGCCTACGAACTGGAGCAGACCGTTTATCGCTTTTTGGCTGAATCCTGATGGTGGCATTTTGTGTCCTCAAACCAATATGTGTACCGAAAGCCTTTTATAGTTTATCACCCCCTGACAGGGTGTATAATGTATGAAGCGAAATTACAACAACTAGGTCTCACTGAAGGCGAAGCAAAGGTGTATGTGGCCTTGCTATCGATTGGTTCTTCGACTGTTGGACCAATAGTCAAAAAGTCAGGTGTAGCTTACTCGAACATATACGAGATACTGAATAGATTGATAGGAAAAGGTTTTGTCAGCTTTATCTTTAAAGAGAAAACCAAATATTTTCAAGCAGAAGAACCTACAAGGATAAGAGAATATCTCAATAAGCAGGAAGAGGATCTACACAGAAGTAGGCAGACATTTGAGAAAGTCCTTCCTGA
The DNA here is from genome assembly GCA_013203345.1 of Candidatus Woesearchaeota archaeon. Taxonomy (GTDB): domain Archaea; phylum Nanobdellota; class Nanobdellia; order Woesearchaeales; family UBA11576; genus JABMQF01. The sequence goes on along the minus strand of JABMQF010000078.1, from coordinate 24,654 downwards.
ACTTGAAAAACTGAAAGCGTTCGTAGGAGAAAAAGAAGAAGCAGGAGTGTTTATGGGTGAGAAGGGACTGTTGACTGCTTTCGAAAGGCTCATGAAGGGCTCCACGAAAAAAGATCAAGGACTATTCTTCTATGTCCACGACCCTAAGAACTATGAGAAAGCAGAGAAGTTCTATATGAAGTCATGGTTGTTAATCAAGAGATTCGGTAATATGTGGAAAGGCATAAGCAATGATGAACTTAGAAAGACTAACCTCGTAAAGCAATATCCAGCATTCATTAAACAAAGATATGTTCCATTTCCAGTGCCAGGTAACATCGACATAATGAATGATAAAGTACTCCTAACTGTTTGGAGAGACAGACCAATAGGAATATTGATACATTCTCAAGAGGCTGCTGATAGTTTCAAACAATATTTTGATTCTGTGTGGACTCTGGCAAAACCTTAACTAATTTCCCTTGTTCTATTCTTCAGAACCACTGTCATAGAATACGTAGGTATATAGAGGGTTAATTGTTCATAAAAAAGATTATGCTTTTTCATCCATAGATATTATCGTGATGATCATAATCTTCTATTATCACTGTTATGGATGGTTCATCTATTGAGAAAGTCAGGACAAAGTGCTTGTCTATGTGGACTCTTTTCAGGTTATTCATCGGCTTTTTCAGGTTCTTGTACCTGTGTGGCTCAGCAACTATCTCTTCAATCTTGTTATAGATTTTCTCCAGTTGCTTTGGATTTTTCTTCGCTAGTTTGAAGAATATTTTCTCAACACTCTTTCTTAATTCATAAGAATACATTTTAGTTGAGGCCGAAGTGTTTCCTGAAGTCATTGATCTTCATAGTAGGCTCTTTCTGCCTCTTCTTCATCTTCTCTACGAACTCAGGCCTGAGATTAGGTTCAAGAATGTCTTCACCGTACGATAAAGTAACATACTCTATTGCTTCAGACTTGTCATTGAGATTGTGCTTCGCTTTTACGATATTCAGCACCTGGTTTGCCTCATCAGATATCTTTATCATCGCATTGACCATGTATACATCACCATTATATTAAATATATGCAAGGTATATAAATGTGTCTATACCTCGTGTATGACTACTAACACACAGAATTCTTTGTCAAAACACACCAAAAACTTTATAAATGAAATTGTCCCTAGTCTTTTATAATACAGAAATATTATCATGATTGATTCCCCTGCGGGGAAAGAGGTGAATAGTATGAAGAAAAAGGGAAGCTTAAGTCTTTCTATTAATGCTATAGTCATTTTAGTCTTGGCTATTACTATGCTTGGACTTGGATTAGGGTTTACTAAAGGTATGTTCGGTAAGCTGTCAGAAAAGCTTACTGTTCCAGAACCTGATATCCCAGCAACTGCTGATGAGACTATCGTTTTGCCGACAACAGAACTAACAATCACGAAGAACAAACAGTTTGTGTTTAGCGTCAACGCATATAATGATGATTTTACGATGGGTGTGATGGGAAGATTGCACTGTGATGCTGATGCAGATTCAGGAGCTGGGGAAATAAATGTCTGTTCTGGGCCGCAAGATATTGCTCCTGCAGAAGACAAAGGATTTAAATTCATTATTCCAAAAGATAAAGTGAAGTTTAGTTCCACACGAATTTGTGGTCTTCAATTCTTTGATGCAGACGGTTATACAACAGCGCAATGTGGCAGTGAACCACCTGCAGATGTTACAAAGGAGACCAAACAAGTCGTTGTGACAATAAAATAGAAGGTGATTCATTATGGCTAATAAAGTAAAAAAAAGGTTGACGCAGGACCAAGAATTCCAGATAATGAAGTTGGTTTTGGACAAGTTCCTATGGATGGGATTTCTGGTGCTTGGCTATTCAGTGTATCTTGGGGCAATCCAGGACCTATGGGGACCAGCTATCGCATGGGGAATCTCAGGCGTAGTAATCCTTGTGCTGTTCATGATGCTCATCGTGAGAGAGTACGAGATACTCAGATAATTTTTTTCTTTAATTTTTCACGATGGTATTTCGCAACAAGAGAGGTATTGAGCTTTCGATAAACTTTATAGTAATGTTAATTCTCGCAATATCTGTGTTTGCAGGCGGTCTTATGTTTGCGACCAAGTTTTTTGGACATGCGCAGGAAGTGCGTGGTAATCTTGATTCACAGACAGAAAAACAGATAGAAAAACTTCTCGATTCAGGATCACCTGTTGTGATACCTGTAAGTTCCAAAGAGATATTCAAGAACAAGTTTGATACGTTCGGAGTGGGAGTTCTTGCAAAGCATTCTGGTAAGTATGTGCTTGAAGCTGAATATACTAATCAAGCATTCAGAAAAGATAAATCACCAATAACAATGGCCGCTGGAAACTGGCTTAAAATACCTCAACCCGCAGAGATTGTACTGAATAAGAATGAAAAAGGTAAATTCCTCATAGGTGTTTCAGTACCTAGGGATGCTGAACGCGGAACATATATTTTCAAAGTCAATGTCGCGTTCAAGGAATCAACAGATACACCAGCAATACCTGATGATCCTAATTATGATAATCCTCTGCAGTTTATTGTCAAAGTACCTTGATTATGTATTTCTTTATAGAATCAGAATCAGTCAGTGAATACTCCTACTATCTTTGTGTTGCAGTCAGGACATCTGTTATTCACCATCCTTTTTGCAGATATTGAGTGATGAACCCTTTCTATAAGTGTTTTTTTGCATTTAGGACATAGTGTGTTTTCTTTTCCTGCGGTTTTTATATTGCCTATGTACACATTATTTAGACCTGCATCCTTTGCAATCATATATGCCTTATCGAGTGTTTCAGGTGGTGTAGGAGGAAGTCTTGCAAGCTTGTAGAAAGGGAAAAATCTTGATATGTGCAATGGCACGTTATCATTGAGTTTATCCTTAATCCATTCACATTGACTTTTGAAAACATCCATATCATCATTCATTGTAGGAATCATCAGTGTTGTTAATTCCAGCCAAACACCCATCTTGTGAATAGTCTTTATTGTGTCAAGTATTGGTTGTAGTCTTCCATTACAGTACTTTATGTAGAATTCTTCATTGAAACTTTTCAGGTCTACATTGCATGCGTCAATGTGTTTGTACAGCAGTTTTACAGGTTCAGGATTGAGATAACCATTTGTTACGATTATATTCTTCAGGCCGTTCTTGTGCGCGATTTTGGCAATGTCAAGCATGTATTCATAGAACACAGCCGGCTCTACATATGTGTAAGATATGCTATCGCAACCTTCTTCTTTAGCTTTTGCAACAACTTTCTCAGGATCCATCCTGAAGCAAGGCATATCCTCAGGTCCTCTTTGTGATATCTGCCAGTTTTGACAGAATAAACAATGAAGATTACATCCTGCAGTAGCTATGGAGAATGTTTTCGAGCCTGGCCGGAAATGGAACAAAGGTTTCTTCTCGACAGGATCTGAATTCGCTGTGTATGGGAGTCCATACGCCATTGAGTAGAGCGTACCTTTTCTGTTAACACGAACATTACACGAACCTTTTTCGCCATCTTTTATTACGCAGAAATTAGGGCATAGACAGCATTTGACGGTGGTTCCCTTGATAACATCATAAAACATTGCTTTCTTCATGTTGTCCATGTTGATATTGTAGTGTTTTGGTGTATTTATATCTTTTGAAGAAAAGAGGTTATTGTGTATTGTTAGTGGTGTTAGCAATTTTGGTTGTAAACAACAACAATTCCAGCAATAACAACAACACTGCTAGCAACAATAATTTTAGCAATAATAACAACAACCCTGCTTGTGCTGCCGTTACCGCCAAGCGAGCCTTCAGAATCATAAGTGCAAGACAAATTCATAGGAACGGATTAAACAAACACTGTGCTGCGAGCGCGGTAATGGTGATGCACAAGCAGGGAAGAAATGCTAAGTTCGGGAATTTGCAATGTTGATGTTCGGGAATCTGAGAAAACTAATGCTAATACTAAGAAAACTAATACTAAAACAACAAAAAATTCATATAAATAATCAATAATTAAAAACTCCTTCGGGGAAAGGGCAATGTTTGAGTTTTGACAAAGTTATTCTTTTCTTGTTTGGTGCGTGGTTGATTTCTTTGTTGACTTCCTGGTCATTTCTTCTGGGACAGTTGAGTTTTGACAAAGTTATTCTTTTTTTGTTTGGTGCGTGGTTGGTTTGCTTGTTGACTTCTTGGTCATTCCTTTTGGGAAATATATCACATCATACTTGTTTAAAACCAAAACATTTTAAATACTAATCTTCATATTGTTGGTTAAAGAGGTGAGTGATTGCTTAGGCTAAAGCGTGATGTTGGTCTTTTTGGCGCGACAATGTACATACTTGGAGTTATTGTTGGCGCAGGAATATATGTAATACTTGGAAAAGGTGCTGGCCTTGCAGGTAATTCTCTCTGGCTTTCTTTTCTTATAGCTGCAATTATAGCTGCATGCACAGGTCTTAGTTATGCAGAACTTTCATCCAGTTTTCCTTATGATTCTGCAGAATACTTATACACTCAGAAAGCTTTCGGGGATAGAAGGTTTTCTTTTGGTATCGGATGGCTTAAGCTTGTTACTCATATAATAGGAATGTCTGCGGTATCACTTGGTTTTGGAGGATATCTTTCTCTTATTACAGGCTGGAATTTTATTTTCTGCGCACTGCTTCTTGTCATCTTCCTGACTTTGTTGAACCTTATAGGAGTCAAACAGGCGATAAAGTTTGACATAGCAATGGTTATGGTTGCTATGGTAGGGCTTTTGCTTCTTATCTGGTTTGGCGCAGGATCTTTACATAGTTCAAGTTTCTATTTTGAGTCTCCCACAGGATTTAGCGGTATCATGACTGCTGCAGCACTTGTGTTCTTTGCATTTCTTGGCTTTGAGAATGTTGGCAATCTCAGTGAGGAAGTGCGCAATCCTAAGAAGACACTACCTAAGGCGTTGATAATATCAGTAATAATATCAACAGTGCTTTATCTCGTAGTTGCGCTTATCGCTGTTAGTGTTGTTCCGTGGAATGTACTTGCGGAATCAAACTCACCTCTTTCTGATATCATGACAGGTCTTCTTGGCACTAAGGCAGGAATATTTATGGCGGTGATGGCTCTGGCAGCAACGGGATCAACAGTTCTTGGACTTATGATAGGCACTTCAAGAATGCTGTACGGAATGGCTGAACAAAATTCAATTCCAAAGATATTTGCAAAGGTTAGCAAGAAAAGAAGAGCACCATACGTTGCAATAATCTCAACTGCTATTTTGTGCGCAATATTTATCATCCCTGGAGATATAACATCTGTTGCTTTCGTGACTGACTTTGGCGCATTGTTCCTTTTCCTTGTTGTTAATCTTTGTCTTATAGTTCTTAGGTATTCTCACCATCATGTTCCCCGGGCGTGGAAGGTCCCTTTGAATATCGGTAAGTTTCCTGTACTTCCAGCTATAGGGCTTGTCTCGTGTGCAGCGCTTCTTTTTAGTTTTGAAAAGAAAACATTTTTCGCAGGGCTCTTAGTTTTCTTGGTTGGACTGCTAATATACACAATTTTTGGTGATAAGCGTTCGAAATCTAATAAGGGTAAATAATGGGTTCTATGTTAGCATTATTGATTCTGGTTCTGTTTGCATACGTGTGCTGAGAGTTCACCCGCAGTTTGGGTACACCTAGGTTTCTGCTAAAAAAGTGGAAGCATTAATTTGTATTTAGAAATAGTTTGCTAAGAATATCTAGGGTGTATAGTATTGTTGCTTGTGCTTGATTCTTTGAAGGATTGAAAACATGCTGTTTTGTGTGGACAGAACAAATTCTTACCTGGTTTACAAAGTGTATCTGCTGTGGAAGTCCGGGATCAAGAACAACCTTTTTTTCACTCATACGTGCAATGAGCTTTCCAAGACCTATACCTGGTTCTTTCTCAAGAGCATCTTTACCAGTCACTTCAAAATACTTTCTGTGAAGAGCTGTCTCAATCACTCTACCGCAAAGTATGATGCTGCTTCTGTAGCAACCTGCGTTGAAGCAGTTCCTTAGCTCGTCAATATCTGCTTTGATGTTTTCTGCAATCTCTTCAGGCAAATCAGGTAGATCAAAGTTTATTCTGGTAGATTCCTTATCAGGTTTTGGCAGGGGGGTTGCTGCTGCTTCTTTCTCGAAATCCGTAATCTCTTTTTCAATACTCTCTATCTTTTCGAGTTCAATGAGGTCTTGCTCTACCTGTTCAATCATAGGGAGCATCTTTTCAGGTTCAAGATAAGAATCCAGAAGAGAATTCGTGTTTGTCATTATCCTGGATAATGTATCCTCAAATCTTGTTTTTCTCCCCTTACTGTGCGCTTTTTTGATTTCTGTTACGAGATTGCTGATGCTTTTCTTTATCCTGTCAGCAAGATACTTCGCTTTGTTGAATTTATAATCATATATGTAGCTTCCATTAGACACTACTTTCTTGATGTTGATATCCTGCTTAGATGCGATATCCACCTTGTCTTTGACTTCTGCCAGGCCTTTTTTGTATTGTTCAAGCATGTAAATGAATTGTTTGTTGTTGTATAAATATCTTTTCTTAGATAGTGTAATGGTTATTAATAGAATATATTAATAGAAGACGGTGTAGTGTTTTATCATGTGTGCCAGGATGTCTGTTTCTTCTCCCTGGATTACTGCCTTGATAGGGCAAGGTGCCTTGTTTACCGTGACTTTCACTCTGGCACCGACACGAATATTCATATTTCCTGCGATGTAATCTGTATATCCTCTGGACCCATGCTGCGCATGGCCCATCCTTGTCTCGTCGCGGGACAGTGAGTATACATTAGTAGGCCCTATATCTGTTATGCCCTCATAAGCGGCTTCCACAATGCCTCCAATGCATATAGCACCTCTGATAAGTATCTCGTTGTTTTCGTCGCGTCTTTTGCGCTCTTTCTCATGTTTATTTATGAGTAAAGGCAAAGATCTTTTGAAATTGTTTGATGGGGGTATTTTAATATCATTCAATGTATTACCTCTCAACACCGAAAGTGAATTTCCAAGAGGCCATATAAATAATTTGTTGTTACTGACATGGTTTGTATTTAAGAATCTCTATTCTATAGTAGTTTCTCACAGATAACTTTAAATATAATCTATCCCCGAAAATTTTCGTCCAGAATTTGAATATTTAGGTTAAAAAGGTGTTTTAATGAAAAAGAGCGCGGTCTTGTTTTTGATTCTTGTAATTGTCATTACTGCAGCATGCGCTTCGGCAGAAGACACATATACCTATTATCTTGCTGGTGGTTTGTCTGGCTTTGATTCATGGACTAGTGTAGGAATACTCAATCCAGGCGCTGAAAGCGCTGATGTTGAAATCAGACTATTCAATGAACGAAACGGGTCAGATAAGAGAATTCTGTCTATTGAAGCTCACAGTATGAAAATCATAAATCTGTCATCATCAGATACATCGTTTGGTGCTGCAGTCCTTGCTAACAAAGCACTTATAGTGGATTATTCTGTTGTTGATAGCTCTTATTCAGGCGGTTTTGGATCTTCTACGAGCCCGAAAGTGGATGTTAACTGGTATTTCAGTGAGGGGTATAACAGTGGTTCTGCTAAGACATACTTATACATATTAAATCCTAGTTCCAGGCCTGCGAATGTAACAGTAACTCTTTATTATGAAGGTTCTGACAAGAAGACCTTTTCTGTTGGTGTTCCTGCAAGGAGGCATTTATCAGTCGATCTAAAGGGCAGGACACTTCCTGAGAAAACATTTGGCATAAAAGTCTTTAGCAGCGAACCTATTGTGGCTTCTGCAGCAACATTTGACAAGAAGATGGGAGGCGCTTCAGGGGGTATTGGTTCAACAGGACTTTCTAAGAAATGGTATTTTGCTGATGGCTTTGCTGATGCGCAGAGCACTAGTTTTCTTTACATTACTAATCCATCACTAGGGTCTGCAAAAGTAAAGATCACTGCGTTCTATACAGATGGGAGTATGAGGAATTTTTTGGATGTTGTTCCTTCTGGTTCGAGAAAAACATTCATGCTGAATAATTATGTTGAATCTGGAAGGGATTTCAGCTTTATGGTGGAATCAGATACTAATGTGGTTGCAGGATATGCTTATTTTGATGGTCAGTTAGGATTTGGAGGCATAGGTGCAGAGACTGGCCTGACTGATCAGTACTTTGCCTGTTCGTCTTTGTCTGATGGTGTTGAGTCTTATCTTGCGATATTTAACCCGTCACAAAAAGAGACAGGTATTGAAATCACTTTGTATTATGAAGATGGTAGTGTTGAAACGAGAGATTTTCTTGCACCTTCGCTTATGAGGAGCACTTTTGAATTCATCAATGTCAAGTCAATGCCTTTTGGTATAAGAGTGAAAAACACAGAACCTGTTGTTGTAAGTAGGGTTTTGTTGGATAAGAAGTCTTCCTGCGGCTTTAGTTGTATGGGTCTTCGTTTTATAATGTTTGAGGAAGAAGTTGTTTTGCCTGATGTTGTTGATGCTCTTGCTGTCAATCCTGAATCTGATGAAGACTATGTGCTCATGAAAGAGGAACATGTTGCAGCTGCAAGGTTCAGTCAGTCCATAAGAGGAGATCTTTCATCTGTTGTTAAGTTTACCTATGATCTATCTGGTAATGATATTGTTGCCTGGAGATTCAATTATGATGATGTCAAGTCTGCTTCAGATTCTTTAACCAGTGTTTTGTCAGGGGATCTTTTCAAGATGTTGGAAGTGACTCCTGTGGATATCGACGGGGTTGCTATGCATTACTTTGTTTCTGAGAAATCAACAGGCTATGCATGGCTTAATGATGATGTTCTTTTCATTGTTGTTGCAGAGGACAAAGATGATGCTCTTGGTCTTTCTTTGCGTCTGATGATATCTTCACCTCCTGATAAGAAGAATAATCTATCGACTATACTTTTGATAATCGGCGCACTTATTTTCCTGATTGTTTTTATTCGTTGGCTTTCTCGTCATCTTTCTGATGATGATGATTCTGTGTGGGCTGAAATGATTCCTGACGCTAAACCTAAGACAAAGAAAGGTGAAGTGAAGAAGAACAAGAAAAGAACTAAAAAGTTGAAGAAAACGAAAAAGAGCAATAAATCTCTAGTGACTGATAAACAATCACAAGATTCACAGGGCGGATTGAAGAAGGAGTCGCAGAAGGGGTTGAAATCGCAGAAAGAATCACAAAAACAAGTCCTGAAACATGTGCCCAAGCCTGTTTCTATTGAACGCAGAAAAAAATCCATAACTGAAGTTCCTCGTGAAGAATTGACTGCGCAGGATATACTTGATAATCTTGAAGACATACCTGACTATGAGGATGTGTTCCGTCATGTTAATCGTGACCACGAAGAGATAAAACCCAGGTAAAAATATTTGTCACTTCTTTGTTCAGATAGCTTTATAAAACATCTATGCCTGTTAACCTATAGAAAATAGGTGTGCTAAAAATGAGATATATCCTGCTTGTGTTGTGTCTGGTGCTTCTTTCAGGTTGTGTTGCGCATACCACTGTTAAAGAAATCAATGCAGACACAGAAAAATATCTTGGAAAGAAAGTTGTGGTTGAAGGCAAGGTTCTTGCACTTATTGAAGCAGGAATGAATTCAGGTTTTATGTTGAAGTCGGATAGTTCAAGCATAATGGTCAGTTCTGAAAATCTTCCTGAGAAAGGGCAGATAGTCACAGTACAGGGTATTGTTGTGAGAGGAATGTTCACGCAACACTTTATCTTTGCGGAGAAAATACGATGACTGTAAGACCAAGAAGAAACAATGTAAGAAAAAACAAAGGTCTTGTTGTTGTCAGATGTAATGATCATAGAAAGAAAAAAAAGCCAGATGAGGAATCTAAACGAAATAGATTGTTCCGTGGAGCAAAGGTCTTTCTTGGTGTTTTATTTGGAATTCTTATAGGATTGGGAATAGGTTACTGGCTTAATGATTTGAGTATTGGTGTTGTGATTGGTGCAGGATTTGGTTTTGCGATTGGCAATTGGTTTGAATTCGCTTCAAGACCATCTGCTGGTAAATTACATCCTGTAACGCGTAATCTGTTGATAGGGCTTGTTACTCTTATTGGAGTGATGGTCATCACGTTCCTTGTGATATTGAATATACTTTTTGGATAAGTTCTTTATTTTGTGGTAATGTTTGTCACCACTCTACTTTATTAGATTATATTGTATTTTATGTGCTATGGATCCTCGCTATAGATATGTTGGCTTTAGCCAGCAAGAACAGTGGTTACCTGAAAAGGGGTCTTTTTATCTTCTTTGCCTTTTTGACAGGGACTTTGCTGAATGTAATGGGGTTTCGTATCAGCAGGCAGTTTCTGGTGTCGCGTTAGCTGGTAAAGATGAGCATAACAGGACTGTTAATCATATGGTTGAGGTGTATTCTTACTCAGATTCTGTATTCAGGAAGACAAAAAAAGGTTTTTTAAAATTTCATACAACATATGAAAAGCAGAATATTGATTCTGGCAAGTTAGGATTGGAAAGAACATTCGGGCTTGAAGATTTTCTTGATGGGAGTGTGTGTGATTATCTTGATATATATTGTGGAGATAATGATCGCGATGGATATATGTATCGTTTCTCTCCAAAATTAATTGATAGATTGTTCATTGTGACGAGAGAAGAACGAATAGATGATATGCTTTTACAACGTGAAAAGGAGATTGTGCGGCCTGTTCACGTGATTGGATGGACTGGCAGGTCCAAGAGAATCATCGCAATGGATTACGAACAGAATCATCATTGACTATTGTCTGTAGGTATAATTTAAAACCTTTATACAGGTCATCTTTTTTGTAATGGCTTGTTTTGCAAGTGTTTGGTGTGAATATGGTTCTATAATCTTTCTTAATCTTTTTTATCACGCAGGTATTATCAAAACCGAATCTTGATGAGACTTCTTCTATTAAATGGTCTGTTACCCATTTCGTCTTTAAATACTTGCTTGGATTGCTTGCGAAATATATGTTAGATCCTTGGGTATCATATATATGTTTAAGAAATCTTGTTGCTTCTTTTAAAGTCAGATTTTCTAGAACAGTGCTCTCTAAATATTCTGAATTGTTGCTTAAAGTGTTTTTCAGAAGATATATTGCTGCTTTGCTTTTTTTACTTGTTTGAGGAAAAAATGTCTCGACCATTGTCAATGATATGAGATCTTCGTAAAGCACTTCCTGAGATTTTTTAAGTGCCAAACACCTCTGCTCCATATCGTTATTAATTCCTATGTGTTTTTCTCTGAGGTCAAGTGATCTGTCCACCAGATTAATATCTTGGGGTGTTATTTCGTTTGGTCCTGTGATATCTGTGTTGAAACACCACATCAAGGGGTTGATTATTATCTCAGGTGTGAAGTAAGAGAAACTAACAGGCGTTCTAATAAGTTCTGTGCAATCTTTTTCGTCTTTGTTTTTTATTTGATCATAGAATTCTGCTTCTGTTTTATCGATGTGTTTATTCCATTCTGAGCATGATACCCTGATTTGGTCATTTACAGTAGATATCTTTTCTTCAAGGCTGCTTGCGTTGGCAGCTACTTCTTTCTTGTATTCCTCGTTGAATCTGCGTTCTGGTCCTAACATCTTGATCAACCATCCTCAGTTTCGTGATTTTTCTCCAAAAAAATCTGTACTTGATAAGAACGGACCTGCCAGGTTTTCTTGTGTGGCTTGAAGTTCAACATCACTAGTTCTTGTTTGTGGGTCTTTTTCTTCTTCTTTTAATTGGATACCATTAGCTGCGTAGATACTTCTAACTGCAGTTTTCAGGCTGTCCTGCCATTTTATTTTGTTGGTGTAATGGTGAAGAAGGAACATTGGTTCGCCGTTGGCTGAATTGATCAGCTGTTCCCTTGACGTGTCCTGTAGTGCGTGATACATCCAGTATAATGTCTCTTGTGGTTTTTCCTGCGTTGTATCTGTCAGACTGATATCCTGCCTTGTCAAATGAGGGTGGTCAATGACGCTGACATACAAAATAGCTTTTTTCCCATCGCCCTTGTTCAATTCTTCAAGCAATACGTATTTTTTTGCCTCTTGATAGGACTCTTCAAACTCTTTCATAAGACTGCAGAAAGAAGGCCATAGGGGTCTGAGGTTATTGATGTATTGATCAATCAGACTTTTTAGTTGTGGTTTGCCTGCGTAATCGTGTAATTTGTTTGTGTTCTTTAGGATATGAAATTCCATATTGGAAACTCTTGGTAAGAATGGTATGGTTTGAATGTCTATGCTGAAATGTTCCTGATCTTTTGTATGTGAATTATACTTTTCTAATTCTGCCCATGCTTCTCCGGTAACTGTTGTTATCTTTGAGCAAAGTTCTTTTGCCCGGTCTTCTATACAGACTGTCTTATCATCAAGCTTATCCTCAAGCTCTTGTGATGCTTCTTTTATTATCTGCAGTTCCTGTTCATCGAGTATGTTTCTTATATTCATCAGTTTCATTTTTTTTTTTCTCGTCGTTTTAATTCATTCTGATTTTTTAATTAATTTCTGAAAACTTAGTGCTCTTAATTTCCATTATTCCATTAGAACTTGCCATAATGTCTTTGTTTGATTCTTCTATCATGTTTGCCATTGCATCAACAATATAATCAGGCATTCTACCTTTTCCCTGCACCCAGCCGACAGGAATATTGTATTCGTTGTTCCATGGAGCATGTTTTCTGTATTGTGCTGAGATATTTTTAAGGGTGTGATTTAGCATTGTCATGTGATCCACCCTTTTGCTGAAATTATGTATTATGTATACATCTTCATCGTCAGATCCTATTTCTCTCCTTATCTCCTGCTCAAGACCTTCTCTAAGTTTGAATGGGTAATTGGTGTAGAAATAATTGATATCGGAATCGTCTAAGATTGGATCGATATATTCTTTTTCTGCAAAATCCATTACGCAGGTATACACTCCCCCTTCCTGGTCGAGGATATATGCCCATGCTGTTTCTTTGATGTATGGCTGTGGGAATGGAAGCTGGATTATTATGTTATCAACTAATTCATCGTAGATTTTAGACATCTTTTTGCTTATAGTCTCAAGACTTGTCTTATTTATATTGAGACTTGTGCTGTATTCTTGCAAAAGATGTGTTGAAGGATGGGTATCATCAGGGTGGTAATTGTTCTGGTGAAGTATGAGCTCAATAGAATTTGGGTTTATGGTTTCATAACATTGTTTTGATGTTCCTATTGCGCTTGTTGTTTCTTCGGAAAAAGATCGTAATTTATTTTTAATTGTGCCATCATAGAATGAATCCATTCCCTGAATCAGGTGTTTTGTATCTAATGTTATTAATCTGCAGAGTTTTGATGCTGCTTTTTCCAGGGTATCGAACTTTTTGTCAAGTTCACTGACATTTTCGTATATCTGTGCGAGTTTTTCTATATCTATCTCTTCAGGACCTATTATGACAACCACCCTTCTCCTTGTGTATTGTATGGGTAGAATAAGGTATTTAAAAAGGTTTCTATAAATAAACTACTATTGAGTGGTCAAAAAGACAGTATTTTAGGTTTATCCAATCAAAAAAGACGTAAAAACCCTAACAAAGACATATTGTGTCTTATTACGCTTCCTGTATGATTTTTATACAGTTAACAGGACATGAATCTGCAGCTTCCTGGTTACATCCCATATCATCAAGCTCTGTACTTTTTGGTTTGGACTTACCGTCATCAGTCATCTCCCAGTTATCAGGGCAGACATTTGCGCAGGCTCCGCATCCAATGCACGCGTCACGGTCATGTTGTATTTTGATCTTAGTCATGGTATCACCTCGTCTTTGCAGACTAGAAATCTGTATTTAAGCTTTTGGATTGATTGGAGATATGTTTTTATATGTACTCAGAACTATTTTTTCAAAAATGCCAAGAAATATTCTATTAACAGGTTTTCCCAGAAGTGGTAAAACCACTCTATTGGAGCAAGTGGTACGCGGTATTTCTAAGAAGAAGGGATTTCTTACGCGAGAAGTCAAAGAATGCGGTGAACGTACTGGATTTGAAGTTGTATCAAGCGATAATCAAGTTCTATTATTGGCAAGCATTCATTTAAACACTCGATATGAGAGTCCAAGATATCATTTAAACACATCACCTGAGATTTCAAGGTACTGCGCAGATATCGAAGGATTTGATAAGTTTGTTAGCTCTCAATTCAAGTATTCGAAAGAACACAGTCTATACTTAGATGAAATAGGGCAGATGCAGTTATTTTCTTCTCATTTCAGGGACTTAGTCACTAATTATCTGGATGCATCAAATTTATTTCTGGCAACTATTTCAAAAGTCTACTCAGACGCGTTTACCGAATCAATAAAGAGACGATCTGATGTTATTTTAGTGGAAGTTGATTCAAGTGATAGGGATACAGCATACCGAGAAATAACTCAATTAATTGGGGGTGTGTAAAATGACTGGTGGAGGCTGTCTGCTCAAATACTTTGACTTTGATTCTATTTGTAGTTATTGAAGCATTTATATACATATATGGACTTTCTTTTTTTCATGAAACAAATCATAGTGATCATGTTGGTATTCATGGCTGCTTTTGTTGGTGGTTGCTCAGATGCTGATACATCTGAAACTGAGAAGTTTGAACCACAACCCGTGCCACCAGTCACTTATGAAATTCCTTCTGATACTGATGAGTTGCCTGCAGTTCCTGAAGAAGAACCGGGTGAAGGTGCCTGTATGGTCCAGGGTTGTCACTTTTTAACATATGATCCTGTCTGCGCATTCTTCAGCTCAGCAGCGATTTGCACACTAGATATTCAACCAATAGATTTCTGCGCGAGATTTGTATCTTGTGATGATTCGTGCAACGCGGTTGTTGATTTGCAATACAAAGGATGCGTTGACTGTTTCAAGGATGTGGATAAATTAGAAGGACCTTCTCAAGAATGCTTAGAGAGATTCCCTGAATATGGTGGTCGTATCAAAGCAGAGAAAATTTGCCCTGAAGAATATGAGCATCTGGATTTCTGTAAAGATCCTTCTGACTGGATTTGTCCTGAAGATAATAGTCATTTTGTATATTGTAGGTCTCAGTCGATACCTGAAGAAGTGTGTGACGCAGAAGGTGTATATACTGGCTGGCTAGTAGACAATTGTCCAGGTGTAGATCTTCTTGAGTGATATTATTAAGGATTGATGCGTGCTTTAAGTAAAATGAAAAAACAAGGATTGTCTGTAGCAGCTTTCTTATTCGGGATTGTACCCATCATATCTTCGCTTTTAGGTGCGTTCTTTATTACTTTTGGCATAATCATAATATGCCTAATATATACTTCTTAGGGGGCAAACTCTTTTTATATAGTTCATTTGTGGGAGTTTTTCTGGGTATCTTTGCTCTTGTTTTTGGCATTGTAGCGCTGTTTAAGATAAGTAAGAGTCCCAAGCTTTATAGTGGAAGAGGTAAAGCAATAGCGGGAATTGTATTGGGCGCTTTACTTGTCTTCATTGATGCATTTTTCACTATGGCAATATTCTTCATCTCAAGAATGGGTAGAACTTTCTAAACCTGACAAAGGTTACGAGAACTGGACTGACTGGTATTCTGAGCATGTGATGGAGTATCTAAGGGTGGTGTGTTTAGGTATGATTCATCATCCGCATAACAGACCAAACAGATTATTGTTTTGTATTAGTTTTCAGATAGAGAAGACAGCACGTCACCCAGGTTGTTGAAGTTCTCCCCGAATTTAGTCCAGTTGTTCTGTTCCATTGCCCTCAATATCTCTGCATAGTTTTCATTGGCTTGCTGGATCAGGACGTCGCTGGATCTTGTTTCTTCCTGCTGTTCAGGGATTATCGGTTTTTTCTTCCCGAACAGTTTCTCAAGTGCCGCCCCAAGGTTAACTTCCATCACTACCCTTGTTCCGTCTGACACAAGTACTCGTTTTAGCTCAGGTAATTGACCTTTCTCTGCTTGGATGTAAAGCGGTTCGATATAGAGAATGCTGTTGTCTATTGGTATCACAAGCAGGTTACCTCTTATTACTCTTGATCCTTGTTGGGACCATAGGGTGAGCTGCTGGGAGATTTCTGAGTCCTGGTCTATTTTGGCCTCTATCTGTAATGGGCCGTAGATCAGTTTGTCTTTTGGGAATTTGTATAGCAGCAGCTTGCCATAGTTTTCATTGTCTGATCTTGCTGCGAGCCAGGAAATCATATTGTCCTTTTTTATTGGGGTGAAGGTTGTCATGAGAACGAACTCTTCTTTGTCCTCTCCTGGGAGTTTGATGATTATGTAGTATGGTTCAACAATTGTTTTCTGGCCTGTGCCATACACCTCATAGGGTATTTGCCAGGCATCCTCTTTGTTGTAGAAGACATTTGTGTCATCCATGTGGTATGTGCTGAATATCTCTGATTGTATCTGGAAAAGGTCAACAGGGTAGCGGATATGCTTTTTGAGTGATAAGGGCATGTCCTTGAAGAGTCTGAACTGGCTCGGGAATATTTTTGCGTATGTTTGCATCAGCGGGTCCTGCTCATCGATGATGTAATATGTGACGCTGCCATCGTATGCGTCTACGACAATCTTGACTGAGTTCCTGATATAGTTTAAGCCGTTAATCTTTTGTGAGTAAGGGAATTTTCCTGTGACTGTATATGCGTCCTGGATCCAGTAGAGTCTTCCGTCGCTGATAACAATATAAGGATCATCGTCAAGCATTAGGAAAGGTGTTATTTTATTGATGCGGTGCTGGATATTCCTTGTGAACATCACTTTGCTTTCAGGGGTCATGTCTGTGGAAAGGAGTATCTTGATGTCAAGGAAGCGGATGGCCATGAGTAGTTTCTTAAAGAATGAATCCAGCTGTATGCCTCCTTTTCCATCATATTTTATGTACTTGTTGGTGCTGCCCTTGGGGTAGTCGAACTCTTCTGTCTCTGTGTTCACGATAATGAACTCATTGTCTTTTTCACCATAATAGATCCTTGGTTGCTCTATCTTGAGGGTTTCGTCTTCTACTTGATAGGTGGGGGGAATGTCTTTTATGAGATAGTCTGGAAGGCCCTGTTCTGTGACTATGTTTACCGGGCTCATCACGATACCGAACCCATGGCCGTATACCATGTGAAGGTTGACCCAGGTCTGTGCATTCTGTGTTATCTGGCTCTGGTCAAGTTCCCTTGGAGCGAGCATGACCTGAGTGTATTTTCCATTGATTGTGTACCTGTCAATATCAATGCCTGATAAGTCGTAATAGAGTCTGATCTCCTGGGTTTGCTTGTATGTTTGTATCAAAGGTCGATAGTCAAGTATTCTTATATTGTCCATTGTCTCTTTTTCTTTCTCTAGTGTCTCTGTGGTTATGTTCTGGTTCACGAAGAAGTCTGTTTCCTCGACCTTGTCAAGGCCGTAGGCTATCTTGGTGAATTCGATGTTGTTGTCGATGAATGGCTTTTCGAGATTTATTTCATTTGGTGTGACCCTCAGTGCCTGGACAACGCCTGGTATGAGTGACTGCCCCACCACAGCGAATATCAGATACGTTATTATTATGAATGCGAGGATATGCCTTTTTTTCAGTTTAGGCTTTTTTGAGAAGTAAAAAATCCATACAAGGAAAAGTGCAGCTACGACGACTGCCAGGACTATTAGAACCTTGACCATTGGAAGGAATATGAAGACATCTGTATATCCTGCTCCGACAACGATACCTTTTTCAGAATACATGACTGAGAATAGTGCTAGGTAATGTCTCACAGCGAGCAGTAGGAATATTGTTGAGCCCAGCAGGGCCATATGGGTCATGGCTGCGCGTTTCAGTTTTGAGAGTTCTTTCTTTATGTTCACTGACTGGATAACTGTTCCTGTATGTTTGTCCACTGTAGGGTTGAAGAATCCGTAAAGAATCTGGTGGAAATAGTATAAGACTGTGATTATTGTTGTTATGACTATTGTTGCGAACAGGAATTTCCAGACGAACATATAGAATGGAAGTGAGAATACATAGAATGCTGCATCTTTTGCGAGGATTGGGTCTTTGATGTTGAACTGGACCTGGTTGAGGTACTGCAGAATCATGAGCCACGAGCTGGAAGCGTAAATGCCTTGGAAGAATGCTATACCCAGGAGCACAAGTCCAGCCATTTTATATGATATCTGAGATGTATGGAATCTCATTGCTGCCCAGATGTTGGCTGCTGCGAAGACGAAGAAGATTGCTGCTGCCACAACAAAAACAGCTACCTTTGAGTAAATGCTTATTGTGAATATTTTTGAGAAACCCAGGGCTGAGAACCACAGGAAGTCTGTATATAGCCTTACGATTGTTGTTATTGATATAAAGAATATGAATAGCAGAAATATGATGAATGATTGCAAGTACGTCTTTGGATTTCCCATGAGCATGTGGAATTACACGCACCTTTTAAATTTAATGTAAGATAGGGTTGTGGTTTATAAGCTAAATGAGGATACGGGTAGGAATCTATATGTGCTGCAATATTTGAAGGTAGAGGATATGATTAGTTATTGTAGTCTCGCCTGAGAATTTTTGAAAGAGAATGTAAAGAATTCAGCCTTTATTACCTGGAAGGCAAGGAACATATTCATGTGCTATCAGGATCTGGTACTCAGGGGTTGATTCCAGCTCTCCAATTTTTTCGTCTAATGTCTCTCTTTCTTTGTTGTGTTTCATCACTTCCTTGCCTGCAGTTCTTGCAACGCTTGCATTGATTAGACCATGAGCAATCATATACCCTATGTCTATAGAAGATCCATTTTCAGGAAGGACCAAGCCGAGTCCGATTCCCACTGCTGCTGTGACAACGCCGGTCTTGCCAAGCCATGAGTAGAATAATGCATTATACTTTTTGCTCCTGCATTTCTTAATTTCTTTCTTTGTCGCTTCAACATCGTGGTAGATTTGAAGGTCCTCTTTCCTGACGCTTTCTGTACTCCTATATGCTGGAAAAATCGCTAATGCAATCGCTCCGATGTCTTCATTGGTGTTTTTATAACCCATTTAATACACTTCTATTATCTATATTAAAACAAGAAAAAAATGAGTCCGAGGGGATTCGAACCCCCGGCCTATCGGTCACCATTGGACAGATGTCCATTAAGAGCCGATTGCTCTAACCAGGCTGAGCTACAGACCCATTGTATGTTTGAGTTTAATAATCTGAAAAAATTCCTCGTTTATAAAACTTTGTGGTTTTTATAAGCGCTTGATATGATGGATATCTTTTCTCCTCATTCTTATCTTCTTCAGGAAAGGCATCATGAAAGCAAATGTCAGGAAGAATATCGCCGCAATAATGGTGTATATGTTATTTATTATAATTAGTATTATTGCTATCAAAAGCATCAAAAGACTCTCTTTTGAGATGAACGGTGATGACATGTCTAGGTGCATCTTTTTCTCATCTTCTTTAGTGATCTTGGTTGCTCTTCTTGATTCAGTTTCAACATGAGGTTTTCGCCACATATCATCTTTAAACCAGCTTTTTCGATGTTTTTTTATTTCATTGATTTTCTGTGCTGATTTTTGTGTTCTGACGTCAGGGTCAGGCGCATCTTTTTTCCTTGCGTATTTGGACCTTTTTGTAGAACTCATTGACTCACACCTTTTTTTTCAGCATCAATAATCCTATTTATTGCAAGAATATACGCTGCTGTTCTGTGGTCTGAACCTATATTTACAGCTAGTTCATGAACTCTCTGGAATGCTTGGATCATCTTTTTTTCGAGCTTGGTGAAAATAACATCTTTTTCCCATGTCTCATCACTATTGTTTTGAACCCATTCAAAATAAGAAACAGTCACACCGCCTGCATTAGCAAGTATGTCAGGAGCAACAACTATATTGTTCTTGTGAAGGATCTTGTCTGCTTCTCTTGTCACAGGACCATTAGCCAGTTCTATCACTACCTTTGCTTTGATATTTTCTGCATTCTCGGAAGTTATCTGACCACCAAGCGCAGCAGGTACAAGCACATCAACAACAAGCTCCAAAATCTCAGAATTTGTGATCTTTTTCGCTTCAATGTTTGTGACACTTCCTGTGCTGCTCTTTACATTAATCAGATTGTCTACATCAAGACCCTCTTCTGAATATACTCCTCCTTTTGAATCAGAAACAGCTATAATCTTGTAACCCCAATCTTTGAGGATCTTGGCCATGTTCATTCCTGCATTACCAAAGCCCTGAATCGCGACAGATGGACTGTCACTAAGTTTGTATTCTCTTGCAATCTCCTTTAGAACATAAGCACCGCCAAGTGATGTTGCTATATCTCTACCTGCGCTACCGCCAAGCTCAATCGGCTTGCCTGTTATCATACCTGGTTCTTTTCTGCCTTTAATCTTTTCGTATTCATCAAGCATCCAAGCCATGACTTGAGCATTTGTGTAAACATCAGGAGCAGGTATGTCTTTACTTGCACCTACAAAATGGTGTATCTGTCTCATGAATGCCCTGCTGATACTCTCTATATCCTCTTGATTCATTTCCTTTGGATTAATAGTGATACCTCCTTTGGCACCTCCGAAAGGAAGGTCTAGCACAGCTGTCTTGAGCGCCATCCATAGTGCAAGAGCCTTTACCTCATCAAGATCAACATCAGGATGGAACCTGATACCTCCTTTAGTAGGGCCGCGAGCATCATTGTACTGCACCCTGTAACCATTAATGATCTTCAAGGACCCATCACTCATCTTTACAGGGAAGTTCACGACAAGAGTCCTTCTTGGTTTTGAAAGCAGATCAAGATCCTGCTTTGAGAATCTGACATGTTCATTTCCGCAATGAACTGTTAGCTCTTCAAGTCTTTCAATAGTATCTTCAAAAGGATTGATCATTTTATTTCCTCATATCTTAGAGAGCGCTTCATCAATTTTCTGCCTAAGCGTCTCTTTAGGACTGTATCCTGAAATACGTTCTAATTCTTTTCCATTTTTGAATACAATCAAACAGGGAATGCCCCTAATTTCGAACCGGTCTGCCATGTCAGGATGGTCTTCTGTGCTTATTTTGCAGAATTTCAGCTTACCTTCATACTCTTTGCTAAGCTCGTTGAATATGGGTGCCAGCATCTTACATGGTCCGCACCATGATGCCCAGAAATCAACTATCACAGGCATTTCAGCATTTATTACTTCCTGTTCGAATTCATCAGGACTTATTTCATTCACCATAATATCACCTTCACGCTAGGTAATCAAGACTAACTTAAATTATTAATGTATATGTACAGGTTTGTGTTGGAAGGGGAGGCGAAAATCGCGCACTTTAGGACGGAGTGGAACGCCTGCAGTGTATTTTTATGATGTGCAGTGTGTGATGTACGTGCTTTTCAGCACAAACTCACTTCTTTTTCGCTGCTTTCTTCTTAATTATTTTCTTTTTTACAGGTTTTTTCTTTGTATTCCTGACTATTTTTTTCTTCTTAATTGTTTTACCTGCAGCTTTTTTGACCTTTGCTTTTAATTTGTTAGCTTTCTTGACAACTCTTTTCGCTTTTTTTATAACATTTTTACCAGCTTTTTTCACAGCTTTACGGCTTGTTTTCTTGATGGCTTTTTTCACAACCTTGGTCTTGACTGATTTTGCTTCTTTGACAAGTTCACTGGCCATCTCCTCTGCGAGCTTTTTACCGTCTTTAATTATTGGTCTGGCTTCCTTGATTGTCATCTTAATACCTGCACGCACCTGCTTTTCAAAGGACTTTCTGTCGTTCTCCATCTGTTTCATTGTGCTTGCAACAATCTTTTTGCCTTCCTTCTCTGTTATATGGCCTTTATCAAGATACTTGCCAACTTCTGCCTCTACAAAACGTTTTGTCATAGCTGCAGCACAGACACCAAGATAGAATGCTTTTGTTACGGTCTTTTTCATCTTTTCACCTCATAATCATGTTTTAGATCTTTTTTTCCTTAAGTATTGAAATAAATATAGTGATTAGGACAGTTAACGCAACCATATAACCTATGAAAGACAGCAAAGGTATACCCCATAATTTGAATGTCTGGAAAGGAAGAAGTATTGTTGATGCTATGAAAAGAGTGCCTGCAAGGAATCCTAACGTGATCCTGTTACTTGACCTGTCTATCTCAACAGCGAGCACATTCAGGTCTTTGTCTATTCTTCTTAGGTCCCTGTCTGTGTTGTCAAGTTCTCTTATGAACTTGTCTGTCTTGAGAGGCAATGACTCTGCGAAATCCATCATTTTTTCAGTTTTATTTATGGCACGTTCAGCGATTTTTTTAGGGTTTAACCTTTTTAATGCGAGCTTGCGCGCGAAAGGCTTGTACTTTGTGACCATGTTGAAATCTGGATATATGCTATGAACCATACCTTCAAGAGTCACCACTGCCTTAAGCATAAGAACTAGTGAAGTAGGTATGCGAAGGTTGTTCTGCTTGAATGCCTTAATCATTGTACTCAAGACTTTAGATAATCTCAGCTTAGAAACATCAATATTATGGAATGATGCAAAGTTTTCTATTACATCTTCTCTAAGCTTTGTAATATCTGCGCCATACCCTACAACACCCATGTGGACACATGCATCTATCACTCCATCAACATCAGCATTTATCAGGCTTATGAACATATTAGATGTGTTCTCGCGCATCACATCATCCATTCTACCAACTATTCCAAAATCAATAATACCCACTTTTCCATCCCTTTTTATGATGAAATTTCCAGGATGAGGGTCTGCATGAAATATACCGTGCAAGAACATCTGTTCGACCTGAGCCTGCATTATATCATTCACTATGCGTTTTCTTGTCACAGCAGGTATTTTTTTCATGCTTGTCAAGCTTCTGCCAGCAATATACTCCATTGTTATGACTTTGCTTGTTGTATGGCTCCAGAAGACTTTAGGAATTTTGATTGTTTTCGAGTCCTTGAAAATGCTACAGAACCTGTCTATGTTGTGCGCTTCTTTTAGATAGTTTAGTTCATTCTCTGTGTAAGTCTCGAATTCTCTGATAACCTGAATAGGTTCGAAATGAGTTGTGCCATATTTTTTCTTTACAATCTTTGCAAGCCTGTAAAGAAGTTTTATGTCTGTCTTAATAGTACGCTCTATATTTGGTCTTTGAACTTTTATGATAACAACACTACCATCCTTTAATTTTGCTTTGTGAACCTGCCCCATTGATGCGGATGCTATAGGCTCGTCTTCGAATTCTTTGAACAGCTTTTTGACAGGCTTTCCCAGCTCTTTTTCAATTATTTTTTTCGCAGTTACTGAAGAGAACGGCCTGACATGGTCTTGTAGTTTAGAAAGTTCTTCGCAATACTCTTCAGGTATCAGGTCAGGTCTTATAGACAATAATTGGCCAAGTTTTATGAAGCTCCCGTCAAGATCCTCGAATATCTTCAGAAGGAGTTTAGGGGTCATAGGTTGGTACTTGAACCTCTCTGTCTTAAACTGCTCACTAAACTTGAGCTTGCTCCTTATGCGCAGATTAGATAGTACATTCCCAAGATTATTATTGAAAAGAACCTTTGCTATCTTTCCTAATCTTGCTGATTCTTGCTTGTCCAGCCAGAAATTCATGATTACCTCTTTTACGTGTGAAACGCTTATAAAACCATATAATGTGAGGTATATAAATGTATTGTTTGAATTGGCTAATATGAAATCCTTGTGATTCTGAGGATTATCAGAATTACTTTTCCTGTTCTTATTAGGCGGTCTATGTTGTATGCTATGACTCTTGTTAGGATTTCTACTCTTTGGAGCTTGTCTGTTCTTGATTTGACGTTTGAGCTGAATCTACGTTTGATCATGCTGTTGAGAGTCTCTATCTTGTTTCTTTGCAGGTACTCTCCGTAGTCAAAAACGTCAAATGTCTGTTTTCGATACTCTCCTTTTCTTCTGTGCTTTGGCACATCAAGATTCCGCTGAAGTATCAGCGGATATGCTTTGAGTTTCTCAAAGCATAATTGGAAAATGCTGTTGGCATCATACCCTCTATCTCCGTAGAACACTTCAGGTTCGTAGTGCAATGCAAGTTTTTTGATCATTGGTTTTGCATCGATGACATCATGCCTTGTCTTTTTTCTCATCTTGACAAGGAGTATGAAATAGTTTTCTATGTCGACGATAAAAGTGGTTTTCATGAAAGGTCTTTTCTTGAAGCTCTTGCCGATTCTCTTACAGTAGTGCAGGCTTGCGTTGTCCAAGCTGATGCCTGTTGCATCGATGGCTACCTTCTTTGGTTTTGGGAATAAGTGCTTGAAAGCTAGCACCAGCTTGTCAAGCACCTTGCAGGGTAACCGCCCTGCAAACTTGATCAATGTGGTGTAGTGGGGAAGCTTGTTCAGGCCCAGATAAGCCCTCAAATCACTGTTTCCAGCAATATCAGTAAGCAGTTCCTCGTACGTGAACTTTCGGAACTGCTTGTAGATAAGCAGGAACATGTGCTGGAACTGAGAAAACTTCTTCTTGCTGAATTTATGCGAATAAAGCTGTAATTCGGCAATTTTAAACAATTCATAGCAAAAATCAGCAACCTTTTTAAACTTCTCAACTATAATCTTCATTTATATCACCTCGTCGACAGATTGGATTGAACTACTAATCTCTCGACGAGACTTCTATTTATAACATTCGATTTTGAGAGAAGGATTTCATATTAGCC
>JABMQF010000077.1 GCA_013203345.1 Candidatus Woesearchaeota archaeon | reverse complement strand
TAAGTCAGTGGTTTAGGCTCGCTAGGCGGCAACGGTGGCGCAGGCAGCTTTGTTGGTGTTGTATATAGAATCAGTATTGACTTATTACTTACCTTACACACCTTGAATCCATCTGTTGACAAGCTTCAATCCATTCTCTCTGTTCACAGGATAGGCTGCGATGTTAATTCGGATATGAAAGCAATTACCTGAATCTGTTATATGATAATCACCATCAATTAGACTCGGCTTGTCAAGTCGAATAAAGAAATTAATATCCCTATCAAGACGAGACTCTGCCTGTTGTGCAAGCAGTTTGATCTGGTCCTGTGTCAAGCTGTTACGCAGAGAATCCAGAAATTTTGATATGTGCCTCTGCTTTTCAAGCAATATAACCCCTATGCTTATTCTCTTTTCGCCAAATCCCTTGGCAGCACATTCAGATATGGAGAGCTTCTCATCTTCAAGATTGAATGGTAAAAGAGATATCATTGCTCTGCGTATACTATCTGCGTCTTCTCCGTCATAGGCAAATACACTTATCTTGACATTATGTGCGATTTTCATGTTCTATCTTCACTTATGGTAATACATGTAAAATCGAATGATTTAAATAAATATGTGAGGCTTAGAAAATGTATGAAACACACCCTCAACATAACACTAATACTTATAGGCATATTCCTTCTATCCCAGATTGTCGGACTCATCATAACAGATAGATACATAGGCGACAGAATTGTCGATGTAGAGACTGGTGAAGTGGTTAATATCACATACAATGACCTACCATTAAATATAGACAGGCCAGATGTCGAGGAATCAATATCATTCATATTCATACTTGCCGCAATATTATTAGGAACTATACTGGTTCTGCTGCTCGTAAAGTTCAGAAGCGTCAGAATATGGAAAGTGTGGTTCTTCATCTCTGTATCTGTCTGTCTAACTGTTGCGTTCGCAGCGTTTCTTCCTTCAATCATAGCTATTGCAGGTGCAATACTTGTGGCAACACTCAAGATATACAAGCCCAATTTCTTTATCCATAACGCGAGCGAGGTGTTTATCTATGGAGGGTTGGCAGCAATATTTGTCCCTATAATGAATCTATTTGCAATAGTCATTCTTCTACTGATAATATCTGTATATGATATGTTTGCTGTCTGGAAAAGCAAACACATGGTGAAGATGGCAAAATTCCAGACAGAATCAAAAGTTTTTGCAGGAATATCCATACCATACACCCCTAAAAACAATAAGAAGAGCCATGTTTCAAAAAGTAAGAAGATGCATGTGAAGAAAGAAGAAATAAAGAGCGCCATACTTGGCGGTGGAGATATAGGATTCCCACTACTCTTTGCAGGAGTCCTGATGAAAGCACACGGATTCTGGAAAGTACTTATCATACCTGTTGTAGTTTCTATTTCACTTTTTATTCTTCTAACTCTCGCCAAGAAAAACAGATTTTATCCTGCAATGCCGTTTGTGACAATTGCATGCTTTGCAGGTTATGGTATCTTGTTACTACTATGATCTGCTGATGCTAACAGACAATAGAAAATCAATTAGAAACTTATTCAACTTTTCTCAAGAGATCTTTTGAGTTTACTGCTCAGCTTATGAGCCCATGTGACACCTTTCAGACTTACAGATATCTTGTTACTCTCCTCAAGATAAGCAAGTATCTGCATCAAAGTATTATGGTTAACTTGTTTAGGTAGCTTCTTCTTAAGCGTAGGAATAGACAAAAAAACACCTTCATTATCCTCCAGCACAGCTTCTACCATCAGTATTGTATTCAATGTAGGGGAATGCAGATTTTCTGTCTTTTTTGAGCTTTTCATATCAATACCACCTCGATACACATATGTAAATATTTGTTATATAAAAACATTTTGGAAATGCGTAAAACTTTAAAAGAATGCAGTAATTAAGCTGTCTGGGTAGGCTAGGCTGGGAGGTTAGTCGTCTCTTGTTACCATAAACCGACTTATGATGGAGCTGAAGCCTAGAGAGAGGCTTGTCCATAGTATGATGGTCTTGACTCGGACAATGACACTCTGTCCTTAGGGATTGACCCCTATGGGAATCGGGTCAGGCTGGGAACAGAGCAGCCCTAACCGTTCGAGTTGGTGCTCCAAGGGTAGCGGAGTTGAGGAAGTGTTGAGATTAAACCACCATATTGTGAGCAAGTCCATTTTTAGGCATGCCTGCCCGCTTTTCTTATCACCAAATCCATAATTTTTACGGACGTTTATAAAACAAAGTATATAATTTATAAAAAACTCGATAAATTAAACGAAAGTTTTAAATATTAGTTATTTGATAAAAACTAATTACATGTCTTTTTGCGAAGTGAATGGAATATGGCACGACAGAAACATAGACGTTTTGCTAAAGGGATATGACTTTAATGTTGTCTACACAAAATTTATCACAATTGTGCGTTAACAAAGCCCTTCCAAACCGGATGGGGACTTTGTTGCGCGAAAAATTCTAACAGCAAAGTCTTTGTCCAGGCAGAGCCAGACAAAGGTGTAAAAAAATGCAAGCATACGAACTGACACCCCAATCAACCCCTAATGGAGCGACAAAGGAGGACAGCGGTCTCATAAGGCTACTCACTCCTGAACAAGTGACACAGCTACCGGTAGAAGTTAGTTTCGAGAAGAGCAGATTGCGATCCGAGGACCTCAAAGCAGGTGTTGAAGAGCTTAGGTATCTCGTCGACAACCATGGAGCCTACGCCCGAACAGAGATAATCCAGCAGTATTGTGAGGATATCCTGCTAGAAGATCTGGAAGGACTGGAAGATTTCTCCAGAGAATTCGTAGAATTGCAGCGCGACAATAAATACTCAAAGCTGGAAAACAGCTGCTGCGGCCTCAAGGGCTTTGCGTATGAATGGGAAAGAGATCCTAATAACAGCATATATAGTGTAAGAGCAAGGATAAAAGGCCTGCCACGCCTGCTAAAAAAGTATGAGGAGAAATCCCGAAAAGTTGACTTAAGCACAGCAAAGAAGATCCTTCAAAGGGAAAACACAATGTACGAGCTGAGCGCTGACAGGACAAATCTAGTCTATCACCTCTGCGACCTTTCAGCTGTGAGAATCGAGATGGTCGGCAAGAAAGCAACAGAAATGACTCCATCTGACAAGCTGAAAGAATACATGCAATTGCAAAGCCTCGTTGAACAGATAGGCAATCATTCTCGTATGAAAATACTGTGCATGGAGAACAAGAACAAGTCAGACACAGGATATAACGCCACACACCTCGAGGTGCTGTACATACCCAAGAACGGACCAGAGAAAGCCGTGGAAACCCAGATTCTGACAAGGGAAACTGCTGACAGGGCGAAGCGCGACAGGTATCATCTAAGGTCGGGCAGGGTAGTAGAGTGGTAGGGCAACAATCATTTATTTTCTTTTTTTATGAAAATTTATAAATGACTGTGAGGTCAGTTGATTCTATGCAGCTAACACCAGAACAACAACAGATGCTCGAAGAGCAAAAAAAGAAATGCATATTCTGCCAGATTATTGAAGGCAATATAGAATCAAAAAAAGTGTATGAAGATGACCTCTTAATAGGTATACTGGACATACACCCTGCGACTAAAGGACATGTTCTGCTTATGCCTAAAGAACACTACCCCATAATGCCACTCATACCGCAAGAGACGTTCCAGCACATGTTCAGAAAGATGAAAGATGTTGACAGATGCGTAAAAGAAGCCTTGCTGTGTAAAGAGACAACAATATTCATAGCTAACGGAGCTGCAGCAGGACAGCAGAGCCAGCACTTCATGATGCACATAATACCTCGAGAAGGAGGAGATGGCCTGGACATGCTGGACATCCAAGGAAAAGACACACCAGAAGAAGAAATAAAAGAAGTT